>NZ_JBVKAT010000009.1:76843-277642 GCF_055598485.1 Streptomyces sp. NPDC107521 | reverse complement strand
CTACGAACGCAAGGCCGACCACTTCATCGCCTTCACCAGCATCGCCTGCACTCTCATCTGCTGCCGCAGACTCGCCAAATGAGATGACTTCTTAGTACGGGAGGGCGACCCGGAGCGGCGGCCCGGTGCCGGAGGCGCTCACGGGGGTCCTCCTGGGCGGCGGGGCGGGCCGGGCACGCCGGGGCGGGCGCGGCCCGGTCGGGCGGGACGAAGGCGCCGGGCGACGCGAACAGGCCGCCCGCGCCCGGGTGCCGTGAGGCCCCGCCCCGCCCCCGCCCCCGCTCGTCGCACCAGGGACCAATGGCCCTGTGATGAGGGCCGCTCGGCGCTGTGCCGGGCGCCCCGACCGGTGCAGGCTGGCACTGATCGATTTCGGAGGCAGCACATGGACCACCGCAACCAGTCCCGGCCCGGAGCCATCCCCCGCCCCTGGCCGCGACGGGCACGGCGGCCGGTCTGCGACATCCTCCGCCTCGGTCGGCGTCCGGCCGTCGGCCACGTCTGCCCCGACTCCCGGGTGGCCGGACGCAACCGCCGGAGCGGTCGGTGACCGGCCGCGGGGCCCCCGGGGACGCGACGACCCGGGACGGCACCCGCGGACGGCCACCGGACCGGGGCCGCGAGGCCCCTCCGGCTCCGGAGCGGGGAGCCGTACCGTGCGCGGGCAGTGGGGCCGCGCACGGTACGGCTCCCCGGACGGACGTCCCGCCGGACCCATGGCCCGGGTCCGGCGGGATGCCGCACGCCGACGGGCGCACCGCCCCGGCCCTCGGCACCGCTCCCGGCACCGCCCGCCTTCCGGCCCCCGGGCCCGGCAACCGGGGCTGCGATTCCCACCCGGCCTCCGGCACCGTCCCGGGCGATGGCATCGCCCCGGCCTCCCGCACCGTCCGCGGCGACGGCCTCGCCCGGGGCCACTATCCAGGCCCGGTCCCCGGCGCCGCTTCCGGCGAAGGCGTCGTCCGGGGTCACGGTTCCCGTCCGGTCCGCGGCGACGGCACCGCCCGCGGCGACGGCCTCGCCCGGGGCCGCCATCCAGGCCCGGTCCCCGGCACCGCCCCCGGTGAAGGCGTCGTCCGGGGTCACGGTTCCCGCTCGGCCCCCGGCGACGGCACCCCTTCCGGCGCCCTGCCCCTTCCCGGTGAGGGCACCACCACCGGCTCCGCCGCCGCGCGTGCCGGGACCGGCCCCGGCACCGGCCCGGTGGCCGACGCCGCGCCGTGCCGGTCCGCCGGGGCCGCGGAAGGCGCGGGAGCACCGCGCGGTGGTGCCGGAGGCCGGACGGACCCGGCCTCCGGCGGCGACGAAGCGATTCCCGGCGGGGGCGCGCACCCCGCGCACCGGCCGTGGCCCTCCGCGGCGTCGACCCGCGGCACCCACGCCCCGGTCATCGCCGCACCGTCCTCGGCCGCGTCGGTCACCGCCGTACCGTCCCCGGCCGCCCCGGACACGGCTGTGCCGGATGCCGCCGGCCACCGGCCGGCCGCCCTGCGAGGAGCCCCGTGAACGACGGCGACACCGCCAACGAGAACGACCACGACGGCGATACCGGCGGCGCCGGGAGCGCCGACGGCAGCGGGGACGTCCCCCGGCCGGACGGGCGTCGACGGCTGCCCCTGGTCCAGCCCGCGGACGGCGTCCCGGACAATCCGCCGGGCCCGGCCCCCGGCCCCGCCGCCTCCGTGGGGAGCGCCGCCTCCGGCGGCTCCGCGCGCGGGGGTGTCCGCGCCCGCCATCTGCGCGCCCACGTCCTGGTCGCCGCCTGGGCGGGTCTCGCGCTGCTCGCCGCGACCACCCAGGGCTCCTGGCCGCTCGCCCGCTGGCTGGCCGTCCACCTGTTCCTGCTGGGCGCGGCCACCACCGCGATCCTGGTGTGGAGCGAGCACTTCGCCGTGGCGATGCTGCACGCCCGCCTGCCCGACCGGCGCTGGAGCGTCCTGCGCCTCGCCGGGGTCAACCTCGGCGCCGCCGGGGTGCTGCTCGGGGTGGGAGCCGAGCTGCCCGCGCTGACCACGGCGGCCTGCGCGCTGGTCGTCGGAGTCCTCGTCGCCCACACCGTCACCCTGGTCCGGCTGGGCCGGGGCGCGCTCGGCGGCCGGCTCGTCCCCGTCGCCGCCTTCTACCGCGCCGCCCCAGCGGCCCTCGTCGCCGGTGCCGTGCTCGGCGCCCTGCTGGCCACCGGCGCCGCCGGGGCCGACCGGTACGCCGGGCTGCGGCTGGCCCACCTCCACGTCACCCTGTTCGGCTGGATCGGACTGCCCGCGCTGGGCACGCTGTTCATGCTCTGGCCGACCGTCCTCGGCGTCCGCGTGCACGGGGGCACCACCGCCGCGGCCCGCCGGGTCCTGGTCCTGACCGGCGGCGGCCTCGCCCTCACCGTCGCCGGGTTCGCGGCGGCCCCCGGCGGCTCCGTCCCGGCCCTCTGGCGCGCCGTGCCGGTGGCCGGGACCGCCTTCTACGCCGCCGGAGTCGTCCTCGTCCTGCGGCTGTTCGCGGGCACCGTACGGCGCGGCCGGCGGCCCGTGTCCCGGGCGGCGGCCTGGTCGCTGGCCGCCTCCGCCGGATGGCTGGCCGCCGCGCTCCTCCTGGACCTCGCCGTCCTCGCCACCCGCTCCCCGGACGACGGCCGGGCCGGGACCGACGCGCTGGTGCCGGTGCTGCTGCTCGGCTTCGTCGCCCAGGTCCTCATCGGCGCGCTGACCTACCTGCTGCCGGTCGTCCTGTCCGGCGGACCCCGCCACCGGGAGTCCCTGCGCGCCGTGCTGGAGCGGGCCTGGGCGCCCCGGCTCGCCGTCATGAACGCCGCCGTCGCCCTGCTCGTCCTGCCGCTGCCCGCCCCCGCCGCCACCCTCGGCGCGGTGGGCGCGGCCGCCGCCGCGGTGGTGTTCCTCGCCCTCGTCGTGGCGGTCCTGGCCGGCCGCGCCCAGGGGGACGCCGGACCCTCCCGGCTGCCCGCCCTGATCGGCACCGCCGCCGGTGCGCTCGTCACCGTCCTCGCCGTGCTCGTCGCCGACAGCGGCCCCGCGGAGGGTGGTTCACCGGCCGCGTCCGGCACCGCGCCGGGCGTCCGGGCCACCGCCACCCGCACGGTCGCCGTGACCCTCGGCTCCCTGCGCATCACCCCCGCCCGCGTCGAGGTCGCCCCCGGCACCGCCCTGCGGCTGGAGGTCACCAACCGCGACGCCCGGCGCCACGACCTCAGGGTCGAGGACGGCCCCGCCACCCCGCTCCTCGGCGACAACGAGTCCCGCACCCTCGACCTCGGCGTCATCACCGCCGACCGCCGGGCCTGGTGCACCCTGCCGGGACACCGCGCCGCCGGGATGACCATGGACATCGCCGTCACCGGCACCACCCGGGTCGACGCCGACGGCGGCGGGGACACCGGGGCCCACACCGGGCACACCGGTGACACCGCCACCGCCGGGGACCCCACCCCCCTCGACCTCGGCGCCGACTTCGGCCGGGGCTGGAGCCCCCGCTCCGCCGTCCTGCCCGCCGCGCCCCGCGCCCGGGTGCACCGGCTCGAACTGCGTGCCGTGCGCGCCACGGTGGAGGTCGCCCCCGGAGTGCGCCAGGAGCGGTGGACCTTCGGCGGCACCGCCCCCGGCCCCACCCTCCGCGGCAGGATCGGCGACGTCTTCGAGATCACCCTCGTCAACGACGACCCCGCCCTGGGCCACGGCATCGACTTCCACGCCGGGGCGCTCTCGCCCGACCGGCCCATGCGCACCCTCCGCCCCGGCGAGCGGCTCGTCTACCGCTTCCGCGCGGAGCACTCCGGAGCCTGGCTGTACCACTGCGGCACCACACCGATGCTCCAGCACATCGGCAACGGCATGTACGGCGCCGTGATCATCGATCCGCCCGGACTGGCCGAGGTGGACCGGGAGTACGTCCTGGTCTCCTCGCAGCTCTACCTCGGTACCCCGGGCGGCGCCGGCCAGGTCGCGCGGATGCGGCGGAACACCCCCGACGCCTGGGCCTTCAACGGGGTCGCCGTCCAGTACGCCGCGGCCCCCCTCACCGCCCGCCCCGGGGAACGGGTCCGCTTCTGGGTGGTCGCCGCCGGACCCGGCGACGGCGTCTCCTTCCACATCGTCGGCACCGTCTTCGACACCGTGTACAAGGAGGGCGCCCATCTGCTGCGGCCGGACGGTCCGGGCGGCTCCCAGGCGCTCGACCTGGCCGTCGCCCAGGGCGGCTTCGTGGAGACCGTGTTCCCCGCCGCGGGACACTACTCCCTCGTCGACCACGACATGCGCCGCGCGGAGGGCGGGGCGCGCGGCACGGTCGAGGTGCGCTGACATGCGCGGCACGGGCCGGACGACGGATCGCGGGAGGACCGAGTGACGGACACCGTGGGCCCCTGGCAGCTCGTGCGCTTCCTGCACGTCACCGGAGCGGTGCTCTGGGTCGGCGGCCAACTGGCGCTGTCCCTGCTGGTGCTGCCGCTGGCCCGGCGGCTGCTGGAGCCGGGCCCCCGCGACCGCTTCGCCGCCGACGTCGGCAGGCGCTTCGGCATCCTGACCGGCGCCCTGTTCCTGCCGCTGCAACTGGGCACCGGCTGGGCCATCGCGTGGCACAAGGGCGTCACCTGGGCCTCGCTCGCCGAACCGGGCTACGGCCGTACCCTGGCCGCCAAGCTGGGCCTGTTCGCCGTCGTGATGCTGCTGGCCTCGGCGCACGGCCTCGCCCACGCCAAGGGCCGCCCCGGCCTCGCCCGCGCGCTCGCGGTGGCCTCGCTGGTCGGCTCCGTCGGGGTCGTCCTGCTCGCGACCGCCCTGCCGGTCACCTGAGCGGTCGCCCTGCCGGTCCCCGAGCGACCGTTCTGCCGGTCCCCGAGCGGCCGGCCGCATCCGTCCGGGCCCGGACACGGCTCCGTCCGGGCCCGGACCCCCGCCCGCTCCGGGGACCATCGCCCCCGCCCCCGGCCATGACCGGCGCCCCGCACTCCCCACGGGTTCCCCTGTCCCCGGGACAGGGCCTCTCGTTTGGATCAGGCCGGGCTCGCGGGCCCTGGCGCCGCACCTCGCCGCGTTGTCGTCGGTCGCCGGGGGCTCCGCCCTGACCCCCCTCCTCCGCCTCGCGACGCACGGCGCCGGACCCCACCCCCTGATCCGGCCCGATCCAGACGAAAGACCCCAGCCGCGGGCTCCCCGCCCACAGTCCGCCGATGGGGACCAGTGGCCCCGGGATAGGGCCCGCTGAGCCCTCGCCGACGGGGCGTCCCGGGGCGGAGGCTGGGGCCATGCAGAGGGATCCGAGGGATACCCGGCAGTCTGTGAGGAGCCGCCATGAGCACACCGGAAGCCGACACCGCGAGCCCGCCGGAAGTCGACGCGACAGCCCTGGAGACACTGCTGTACGCGGCCGTGGCGGCCCCGTCCATCCACAACACCCAGCCGTGGCGGTTCGGCCTGGACGCCCGCAGCCGCACCCTCCACGTCCGCGCCGACCGGGGCCGCAGCCTGCCCGTCTCCGACCCGCTGCTCCGCGCCCAGTACCTCTCCGTCGGTGCCGCCGTCTTCAACCTGCGGGTCGCCGCGGCCCACCTCGGCTGGGCCACCGAGGCACGGCTCCTGCCCGAGCGGGACGACCCCGACCTGCTCGCCACCGTCCGCCTCACCGGCGCAGCCGGCGCCGCCTCCGCGCCGTACCGGGACCTCTACGAGTCCGTCGCCCGGCGCCACACCAGCCGGATGCCGTTCACCGGCCGCCCGGTACCGGACGACATCGTCTCCGGGATGGCCGCGGCCGTCCGCGCCGAGGGCGCCTGCCTGGACGTCCCCGGCCACGCGGGCACCCGCCGGCTGCTCCGGCTCACCGCGCTGGCCGAGGCCCGCAACGCCGCCGACCCGGCCCGCAGCGCCGAGGCCCGCGCCTGGATCACCGCCCCCGGCCGGGACACCCGCTACGGCATCCCGTTCACCTCCCTGGGCCCGCGCGACACCACCGGACGCATGCCCATGCGGGACTTCACCGGCCCGGTGACCGGGCTGAGGGTGCCCGCGCTGCGCTTCGAGCGGCACGCCCAGGTGGCGCTGCTGTGGACCCCGCGCGACCGGCGGACGGACTGGCTGCGGGCCGGCCAGGCCCTGGAGCGGGCGCTGCTGGTCGCCACCCGGCACGGGGTGCGCACCTCGATGCTGCACCAGGCGATGGAGTGGCCTGACCTGCGGGCCGCGGTCGGCGAACCCCGCCGCCGCCACTGCCCCCACCTGCTGATCCGCTTCGGCTACGGCCCCGACGGCGGGCGCACCCCGCGCGCCTCCGCGGCACGCCCCGAGCAGGACCGGGAGGTGCCGCGACAGCCGCTCCCGCGGCTCAGCCGGGGCCCCCGCTGAGGTCGGTCAGCTCGCGGCCGGTGACCATCGCGGCCTCGATCCGGACGAAGACGTCGTCGCGGATCGGCATCCAGGAATGGGGGCCGGTCCGCAGCAGCCGCTCGTGCCGCTCGGGATCGGTCACCACGGCGGCCGGGCCGGTGACGACCACGCTCCAGCCGGAGCGGCTGGCGATGTCGAACTCGTCCGCCTCGAAGGCGACCACGAAACCGTCGACGGCGCGTACGAGGTCCGATCCGGCCGAGGTCCGCAGCAGCACCGACGCGTCGGTGTCCAGGACGAAATTGACCGGCAGCACCGCGGGCAGGGCCTGCCTCGTGTACACGACCCGTCCGACCGGCACCTTGGCCAGGAGACGCAGGCACTCCTGCCGGTCCAGCGAGCGAAAGCCGTCGTTGTGCAACATCCCTCCATGCTCCCCGTGCCCGGCCCGCCGCCGTTAGGGCCGGTCGGCCCCCATTCCCGGGGCGCCCGCGCCAGGGGCCCGCGCGCCCCGGACGGGAGGCGCGGACGGGTACCCGGCGGACGGAGGCACGCACGGCCGAGAGGACCCGGCGACGGACGCACGGGACCGGGGAGGGACGGCCCCGGGACCGGGGAGGGACGGACGGCGCCCGTCCGCCGGCCGGGCCGACGGGCGGGCGCCGCCGGCCGGGCCGTCGCCACCGGCGGCGGACCCGGGACCGGCTACGGCAGGGTGGGCAGGTAGCGGGGCGCCTGCCAGGCGTCCAGCCGGCGCTCGACCGCCGCGCCCAGCGACAGCAGCTCCGCGTCCTGGCGGTCACCCGCCATCAGCAGCAGGCCGACGGGCAGCTCCCCGATGAAGCCCGCGGGCACGGACAGCGACGGGTAGCCGGCGACGGCGGCCGGGGTCGAGGACGGGATGACGTCGTCGTCGCCGCGCGCGCAGTCGGTCGTCCACGCGGGCGGGTTGGCCGGGGCGGCGATGACGTCCAGGCGGTGGGCGCGCATCGTCTCGTCGATGGACCGCCGGGAGAGGTCCTTCAGCTCGGCCCGGACGGCCCGGTACTCGGGGTCGGTGACCGGCGGGGCGACCAGCGCCTGCTCGAACAGCTCCTGCCCGGCGAAGCAGGTCCGCTCGGCCGGGGTGGAACGGTTGAACTCGATCAGCGCGGCCAGGTCCCGGGGTCCGTTGCGGGTGGCCAGGTAGGCGTTGATGTCCCGGTGGAACTCGGTCAGCAGCGCCGGGAACTCCAGCTCCGCCAGCCGCACCTGGTAGGGCGGGGTCACCTCGACGACGGTGGCGCCGGCGGCGCGCAGCCGGTCCGCGGTGGTGGTCATCAGCGCGTCCACGTCCTCGCCGAGCGGCAGCCGCCACAGGCCGATCCGCTTGCCGCGCAGGCTGCCGGGGCGCAGCGCCGCCTCCGAGAAGCGGGGCCCGTGGCCGGGGCGCGCGGTGTCCCGGCCGGCGAGCACCGAGAGGGTGAGCGCGGTGTCGATGACGTTGCGCGCCATGGGGCCGGCCGTGTCCTGCTCGGCGGAGATCGGCACCACGCCCGACTGGCTGACCAGCCCGAGGCTGGGCTTGTGGCCGACCACGCCGTTCATCCCGGCGGGGCAGACGATGGAGCCGTCCGTCTCCGTGCCGATCGCCACCTGCGCCAGCGACGCCGCGAGCGCCGCGGCCGAACCGGAGGAGGAGCCGCAGGGGTTGCGGTCCAGCACGAACGGGTTGTGGGTCTGGCCGCCCACCGCCGACCAGCCCGAGGTGGGCCGGGCCGCGCGGAAGTTCGCCCACTCGGACATGTTGGCCTTGCCGAGGATGATCGCGCCCGCCGCGCGCAGCCGCTTCACCAGCTCCGCGTCCTTGGCCGGGGGCTTCCCGGCCAGCGCCAGGGACCCGGCGGTGGTCGGCATGTCCCGGGTGTCGACGTTGTCCTTGAGCAGGACCGGGATGCCGTCGAGCGGTCCGCGCGAGGCTCCCCGGCGGTGCCGGGAGTCACTGGCGGCGGCTTCCCGAAGGGCGGTCGGACTGGTGTGGAGCACCGAGTTGAGCTTCGGGTCGATGGCCTCGATGCGCCGCAGGTACGCCCGGGTGAGGGCGGACGAGGTCAGCGAGCCGCGGTTCATGCGCGCCTGGAGTTCGGGGATCGTCACCGTGTCGAGGTCCACCCCGTGGACGAGGGACGACTCGGTCTGGCGCGGGGCGCGATCGGCGCCGGAATCCGCGGCGACCGCGCGCTGGCCCGGCATGCTCGCCAGGAGCGGTGCCGCGACCAGTGCCGCGGTGAGGGCCGCCATGCTCTTTTTGGTCATGCGGGACAGCCCACTACACGAGGGCCGTCCGCACAAGTGTCATCTGAGCCCCTGCCCCGTGCACTGGGGGCCCGCCCCGGCGCGGGGGTGGGAACACGGGGCCGGACGGAGCAACGGCGCAGGTGACGCCGGTCACCGTGCCCCTGGCCCACCCGTGCCCCTGGCCCACTGTGCCCGGACACGTGACTCCGACCACCGCGGTCCCGGTCCGGACGGCCGTCCGCGCGGGGACCGGAGATACGACCGCACGGCCTCGGGCCCCCGGCTCCGGCCCCGGTCCCTGGCGCCGGCCTCCGGCACCGGCCCTCAGCCCGCGCGGTCCCGGTCCCGGTCCCGGCGGAGGTGCCCGTCAGTGCTCCGTGCCCCGCGCGGTGTCCCGGGCCGTGGCCGTCCCCGGCCCGGAGCGCACGGCGGTGTGGCGCGGTCCGGGGCCGTGCGGTAGCACTTACGGCACGGAGCGCGATCAGACCTAGCTGATCCGCCCGGGGCCATGGGGGCGGAGCCGGTGCAAGGGGCCGGAATCCCACACGGTCCGGGGGCGTTACCGGCACGGAGCGACTACGGTCTGTCGCAAAAGTGGATCTTGTTCATTGATGATCACGTCCTGTGGGACGTGGGGATCTGACGAGTGGCCAGTGGGGCCGGCTTGAGCCTTTGCTGCCGAGGGCATCAAGCCGGTTCGGCCGCAGATGTGGACGCGGCGGCAGTTGATGGACGGCATACGACGGCGGACCCGGACCGGTGCTCCCTGGCGGGACGTGCCCGAACGCTATGGGCCGTGGCACCGGGTCTATGACCTGTTCCTGCGCTGGCAGCGGGACGGCGCCTGGGCGGGGATCCTCACTCGGCTCCAGGCCGAGGCGGACGCGAAGGGCCTGATCACCTGTGATGTCAACGTCGACTCCACGTTCTGCCGGGCCCACCAGCACGCCGCCGGAGCGGCGGTAAGGGGAACCTGCAGAAGGAATCGCCCGGCGATCTTCGTCGAGCCGGCCGACCACGGCCTGGGACGCTCCCGCGGCGGGCTGACCAGCAAGATCCATCTCGTGATCGAGCAGGGGCAAAAGCCCTTGTTCATGGTGATCACGGCCGGGCAGCGGGGCGACATCCCGCAGTTCGAGCGGATCCAGGAAGCCATCCGGGTCAAGGCCATCATCCCGATATTGGCGGACCAGATCCGCAACCGCCCGAGCACGGATCGCGTGGCGGGCGGCCGCCAAAGTTCGACAAGGACGACTACAAGCAGCGGCACGCGGTCGAGTGCGGGATCAACCGGCTCAAGCGCCACCGGGCCGGTCGCCACCCGGTAGGACAGACTCGCCGTCTGCTGCGAAGCGACCGTGCTGGTCGCAGCCATCAACGAGTGGCTGTGACCAGCACTTTCACAACACGCCCTAGCGGGTGTAGGTGAATGTCTTGGTCATGGCGTCCTTGTGCGGGGTGCCGCTGGCCTGACTCTCCAGTGCCTTGGCGGTCACGGCCCCGCGCTCCTCCTTGGTGAGCTGGTCGGCATCTGCTTCATGCTGAACGGCCTCGCGGCGGGGATCATCGGCCGTGGGGAGGGGCGCGGACATCTCGACGGAGAGGGAGGGACCGAGGCCTTCGACTGCTGCCTCCAGCGGCTCTCGGCTACGGCGAGGTAGAGCCGGATGTCCGTACTTCCGGAGGTAGGGTCCAAGGCCGGGTGGTTAGCGTTTTCGCAGGTCGCGCAGGCAAGTTGAAGGACTCCCGACGCAGAGCAACGGAGCTCGTTGGTTCAGGCAGTCGACCAGGACAGCTTGTGCCGAAGGAGCTCCGTTGCCCCGTCATTGTGTCCTGCCGTCTCCACTGACGGCCATCACTCAGACGGTCACCGTGGTTGCGGGCCGGTTGGTTCCAGGGCATCTGGGGGAACCGACCGCCGTCGTGCCGTTCGAGCTGGTGGACGCGGCCCTTGCGGAGGCGAGGACGGTGCAGCAGCGGCTGCGTGATCTCCCGTCGCGGATCGAGGTCTACCTCTTGCTGGCGATGTGCCTGTTCCCCGAGGTCGGCTATCGCCTCGTCTGGGACGAGTTGACCGCGGGCCTGTCCAAAATGCCAATGGTCTGTCCGTCGGCGAAGGTTTGCGTGACCCGCGCCGACGGATCGGCAGCGCGCCGGTGCGGGCGTTGGTCGAGGTACTGGCCGGTTGCTGACCCGGCCGACGACGCCAGGTGTGCGTTTCGGTCCCTCCCGGGCGCGAAGAAGGTCGGCTGGTATGGACATGGCATGGCCTTTACGGCTCCGGTTACTGAGGTTGAACTCGTGGTGTTGTAGGGGCTGACGGCTGACCGTTGGCTGCGGTATCACCGGAGGCATGCGGTATCCACAAGGGGGCGGGCTGACCTCCGAACGCCAGCAGTTCCGCGAGGAGTTACGGCTCCAGGCGGCCGAGCGGTTCACCCGGGGCGAGGCGAGCTCGATGATCGCCAAAGACCTGCGCGTCAGCGTCCGCTCGGTGCAGCGATGGCGACAGGCATGGGACGAGGGCGGTCCACGTGCTCTGCGGTCACAGGGGCCGGCGTCGCTGCCGAGGCTGAGCGAGAAGCAGTTCACGCAACTGGAGGCGGAGCTGGCCAAGGGGCCGGCCGCGCACGGCTGGGAGGACCAACGCTGGACTCTGAGCCGTGTGAAGACAGTGATCGGCCGGCGCTTCCACCTGACCTACACGATCCAGGGTGTGCGCAAGCTCCTGGTGCGTAACGGATGGTCCTGCCAGGTCCCGGCCCGACGCGCCATGGAGCGCAACGACGATGCTGTCGCCGGGTGGGTCAAAGAGGTGTGGCCATGCGCGGAAGGCTCGCGGCGGCCCGTGGAGCCTGGCTGGTCTTCGAGGACGAAGCCGGATTCTCCATGACGCCGCCGCAGGCGAAAACCTGGTCCCAGCGCGGCCGGACCCCGGTGGTGCGGGTCCGCGGACGTTCCCGCAGACGGATCTCCATCGCAGCGCTGACCTGCTACAAACCCGGCCACCGCTCAAGGCTGATCTACCGGCCGCGCCGGGACGACGGCCGGCGTGACGGGCGCAAGAGCTTCTCCTGGCGCGACTACCGGGACCTGCTGATCGCCGCCCACCAGCAGCTCGGCGGCCCGATCGTAGTGGTCTGGGACAACCTCAACGTCCACAAGGCCGCCGGCCTGCGGGAGTTCGCCGAAACCCGGGACTGGCTGACCATCTACTACCTGCCGCCCTACGCACCCGACCTCAACCCCGTCGAAGGCATCTGGTCCCTCCTGCGGCGCGGCTGGCTCTCCAACGTCGCCTTCAGCACCCCCGAACACCTCGACCAGCGCATCCGACGCGGCCTACGGCACATCCAGTACCGCAGTCACCTCATAGACGGCTGTCTCACCGAGACCGGCCTGACCATCCGACCTGCCTGATCAGCAGCACGACATCCCGAGTTCAAGCTCAGTAGCCGGGGAGTAAGGGCTACGGCTTCCCGGAGCTTTTGACGAACCGGATGCCCGCGGCTGCCAGCAGTACCGCAGCCAGGGCCCACGCAGGAACACTGCTCGACGGATACAGGGCGACAGCCCACCACGCGTGGCTTCCTGCCGGGCCACGTCCCGCGACGACGCAGGCGATTAGCAGCATCATGCCCGTGGCGATACCGGATGCACTGTTACCCACCTGGGCGATCAGGACACCGATACAGGTCAGCAGTATGACGTTGCGGGCGGTGTCGAAGCCCGTGACGAAACCAGCTGTCAGACACAGAGCGAAGACGGACGCCACGAAGGCCGCATCGATCACAGCGACGGCAACCGCCGCGGTTCTTTCGATGTGATCGGCGCGTCGGTTGAGGCAGTACAGGACCGCGGAAGACACCAGCAGGGGAGTGAAGTAGGCCAAAGGCGTGACGCCACTGCCGTTGAGTGCGGGCAACTCGATACTGCTCCTGCCCGAAAGTTGGCATACCACCGCCATAAAGATGATGGCCGCAGCTGTGGTCCACCATTTCCGCACTGATATCATATATAGTCTCATCGCGCCCCCTGCGCTGGGCAGGCGTGGTTGAGGACCTGCTGCGTGAACCAGGCGGACTGCTGATCCACTGGTTCATCAAGGACTGGGCCTATCAGACTCCACAGCTGCGGAGCGGTTCCCCGGCGTACCGCGTCCTTGTTTCCTGCGACAGCAGTGGCCCACACGAGTTCTGGAGCGGACGGACCTGCGCAGGACTGCTTTCCGTGCTGGGCCGACGTTCCCTCGACGGCTGATATTGCCATGACATCAGCTGCCGTGTGGTGAATGGCCTGTTGGTGGACGGCAGGGAGTGACCAGTGCAGCCGCCATATGCCCGGTGCGAGCTTCACTGACGGCGAGAGGATTTCCATCCGCTTCGGAGGTGTGACGCCGGCGGCGACCAGAGCGCCGAGTGGACCTTGGGTACTGCGGCGGATCTGCGGAATGTAGGAACGGTACTCAGGCGGAACGCAGATCTGGGGGGCGGTTCCGGAGCATACGGATTCAACGGCACGGATGGTTGCCGGGTTGCCGTAACCCCATCCGCTGACTGCGGTGTGTCCGACGAGGAGTGCTGCTGCTGCGGCAACTGCACCGGCAGGGAGGAAGACACGGCGGGAGCCGGTACGGGTGAGGAGCCATGCGACAGCCACAAGGCAGCCGGTGAAGATCCATGGCACGAAGTAGATCTGGGGCAGGTGGACATCGGTGATGGTGGATGTTCCGTCGATGAACCCGCCGAGGTGCCTCAGCCATGCATTGGACATGGCGTGTGGCATCGTCAGCCAAGCCCAACACAGGGCTGCTGCGGCCGGCGCGGCAATACTCCTGGGGAGACGTCCGCCGACGTACCAACCGATCACAGCCCACTCGGCAGGAACAACGATCATGTGTGCCAGTGCGGTCCATCCGGCTCCGGAAGGAAGTACTCCGGTGTTGATCCATGCCAGCACGACGGCGAGCACGAGAAGGGCAGCTCCCAGTGCGGCGATGGGAGTACCGATAAACAGGATCAGCGACCATCGTGACCGTGCGGATGTGGTCAACATGTGCCGCACGGGCCGCATACGTCCCGAGTCCCATGCGGCGCATGCGGCGACAGCCGGAGCTATCGTGGCCAGAGCGTAGATCGTACTCTCACCCGACTCGACTCCGTAGTGGGACGGAACGGTGAACACCGCACTCTGCATATACAGGTATACGAACAGGGCAGCCGGGAGGATGACCCATGGAGCCGCCGAACGCCGCAGCTGATGCTGGATGATCACCGGAATCCTCCTTCGAGGACAGCGGTGTAAGCGTATTCCGCAGCGCGTTCCGAGCGATTCTGGGTTCCCGAACAGGCAAGAAACGAAGGAACAGGTCCATTGAACAGGACCTTTCCGGCATTGAATACTACGACGTCGCTGAAGACTTCGCTGATGTCGGCGATGTCATGGGTAGAGACGATCACATGTGTTTCGCTCCGCAGTGATGCGATGAGCTGGAGAAAAGATCTTCGCTGTTTCGGATCGAGGCCAACGGTGGGTTCGTCAAGGAGCAGGACCTTGGCGCGATGGACGAGGGCCTGAGCGATTGCGACACGCTGCTGCTGCCCGCCGGACAGATCACTGATCTTCCGGTCTGCTTGCCTAGCAAGGCCCACTCGTTCCAGTGCCTCGCCGGACGCGCTCGACGCATCGTGCTGTGTCATCCCCTTGAGCCAACCCGCATAGGTGACGTGCTGACGGCAGGTCATCCCTGAGAGGAACGACGGCTTCTGCGGGAGCCACGCCACTGCTGTGCGGTAGGCCGCGGACTGTTTGCGGTTCCACGGGCTCAGGCCGTTGAACGTCACATCTCCGGACCGTGGGCGCAGTGCGCTTGCTCCGAGTGACAGCAGCGTGCTCTTGCCTGCTCCATTGGGTCCGAGGAGAACGGTGGCTCCAGAGGCGAAGGCCAGATTGAGACCCTGGATGACGTCACGACCTCTCCGGTAGCGGAAGGTGCATTCGCGGAAGGTGAGAGTCATGGGCGGCCCTACTTTCTTGTCGTGGGTTCGAACTGGTCACTCGTAAGATCAGCGGGACCCAGGAGCTCTGGGTATGGCTGTCATGGTGTCGCCGGATCGCTGAAGGCGCTTGGCCGCCCGGAGCCCCGCGGCGACTCGACCACCAGTGGGGAGATGCGGCTCGACCGCTGCATGGGGCAACGTCGGCGAGGTTGCCTGCCGGGCTGTGAACGCGCGACGAGCCGGCAGAGGAGGGCGCTCCTGGACATGGGCCGGAGTGGACATCGGCAAGGAACATCATCATTGCGTGGTGATCGACGCGGACGGCGAACGGCTGCCGTCCCGCCGGATCCTGAACGACGAGACGACCCTGCTGGAACTGATCGGGGACCTCAAGGCCTTCAAAAACGATGTGCTGTGGGCGGTGGACCTCAACCCACGGTGGAACCCACCCAGCTGATCGGCTTGCTGCCGGGGCACGACCAGTCGACGGTCTGTATCACCAGTCTGACCCTGCACTCTCCTTCGATCTCCTGCCGGGGCGAGGGCAAGACGGACACCGAGGACGCCTTCGTCATCGCCGACCAGGCTCGCATACGCTGCGGCCCGGGCCGGCTGCGGCCCGGCGACGAGATCACCGTGGACCTGCGCAACCTGCCCGACCGACGCACCGCCCCGAGATGTGACCGCACTCATCAGATGGACCGGCCATGGGTCCAACCACCCGACAGGATTGCGGCGTTGGGGCGCGAACCGGAGCTGACGAACAAGAGCCCCCTTGTGCTGCCGACGGGCTACCAGACCCCGGCGACGATCCGCCGCAGTGGCAGGGAGCACATCGAGACCTGGCTGAGCAACCGCAAAATCCGCGGCGCCGCAGACCTCGCCGGGGCGGCGGTGGAGGCTGCCGGACCGCAGCACACGGCCCTGCCCAGCGAAAAGCTGGCCGCCGCCATGGTGGTACGCCGCGCGATGCGAGTGATGGCTTTCGGCGAGGAGATCGCCGAGCACGAGCAGGCGCTGCCGACGCTCGCCTGCCGTCGGCTCAATGTCCTGTGAGCCGTAATCCATGACGGAACGTGCTATCAAGCTGCACCGACGGTCACAGTGGTGGCTTGACAACAACATTGGGAAGCCTTTCTGTGCGCCGGGCCCCGCAGCACGGTGTGCCGCGGGGCCCGGCGGACCGCCGATCAGTAGGAGACGCTCAGCGAAGCGACCGACACGGGGGCGTAGACGTTGGACCCGTAGTCGATCACGAAGTAGTAGTCGCCGCTGCCGTGGTCAGCCCACGTACCACTCGATGTGGCGCCGGGGTTGAAGCAGTTGGTGTAGGCCGCGTTGGCGTACTTCGGGTCAGGCCCGAGGGTGTCCTTGCGCAGCATCACGTACACGAGTTTCGGACTGGAGCCTCTGCTGCAGCCGGTGAAATCGATCGTCGTGGAGCCGCCGGTGTCGGTCCAGCGACGTGACTCAAAGTCATTTCCGGCGTTGCTGATGTAGCTGGACCAGGATGCCGCCTGAGCGGGCACCGCCAGAACGCCGACAGCTGCCGCTGCCGTTGCCGTAACGATGATCATGGCACGCTTGGCTGCGCGGGCCATCGTTAAGCCGGTCATCAAATAGCCCTCCTGTAGGACCAGTTGAGCCTGGCAACTGATTCAACCCGAGACGTCACGATGAGTAAATATAGATGATCATGTGACAGTGATCTCATCTCTGACTGAGTCGCCGCTGTCGACTTCACAGTCGCCTGCATGTACTGAGACTCCACCATTGCGGGCTATTGAGGGTAAATCCGGCATCCAGTTCAGTCGGTCATGTTGCGTGTCAGACCGGACCTCGGGATCAAAGGTCAGCTGAGCAATGTGTCCCGTACTCGGATCCAACAGCTCCGTTGGACTGACCATGTTCGTGCCGGACGTCGTCGGGAGAGTCGCAGCCAAGCACGCCCATACGGCCCAGGGCCCAAGGCCGCGCCGGGTTCCTGAAGGAGGTCCGGCGCGCGGTCCCGGTCCTGGCGGAGGTGCCCGTCAGTGCTCCGTGCCCCGTGCGGCGTCGGGGCCGGGGGTCCTGACGAGGCGGCATCCCGGGCCGCGCCACGAGCGCGGTTGAGTAGGCTGCGGTGGACCGGTGGCATCGGCGAGATCCGCCGGCAGACGTACGCCCGTGTACCCGACCAACCCCGAACCGTCAGTGGAGACGTGGAGCGTGGAACCAGAACCGATACCCTGCACGCAGAATGGGCCTTCCGTCCGGGCTGGCAGAACCCTTTGGAAAGGTTCATCGTCCCGGCTCAAAAGGCACTCCCGGGCTTCCTTCCCGCTTCCGGCCTCATCTCGGCAACGGCGAGGTTGGTGTTAGGGAGATGAGTTCTTCTCAGGAATCCGGGCCGGGTGCGGTATCGCGGTCCTGGGCTCGCATCGATGTGTGGTTGGCCGCGCATGCGCCGCAGAGCGCAGCCGGCTTGAACGGCCCGGCCGACCCCGCCGGGATCGCTGAGGCCGAGCGGGCAATGAGCTTGCAACTCCCGGCCGACCTGGTCGAGTCGTTGCGGTGCCACAACGGTGCGACTGAGGACGCTCTTGCCCGGGGAGCCGGCGTCCTACCCGGTGCGGATCTGCTGTCGGCATCCGAGATCGCTCGGACTCGGCGAATGGTCATGGAGGACGCTGAGTTCTTCGACGCGTTTGAACCGAACGAGGGGGAGGACGAGCCCTATTGGCACTCGTTGTGGATCCCTTGGGCGAATCGGGAGCATCCACACCGGGTGGTCGACATGCGTCCTGGTCCCCAGCAGGGGCGACTCGGCAGTGCCTGGGGCCGCCCCGGCAACTTCATCCCAGGTGGGAACGGTTGCTGGCCGGGCTTGGCGGCCTACTTGGAAGCTGTTGCCGACGCGCTGTACAGCGGCGGCGATGTCGGCGGATGGCGTGCGTATCTCGAGGCAGACGAAGATGAGCTGGTGTGGGAACTCGAATCGGCTTCAGAGTCAATTGCCGGGGTCGGCCCCGGCCCTGGAGCCGACAACCACGACCGCCTTGAGCATGCGGACTCCTTCTGTCAGCTACGACCGGCACCAATCGGGCTTCCCTGACCGCGCGCAGTCCGAGGAGTCCCGCGCCCAGTGCTCTGACCAGGAAGGTTCACCCGGGTTGGTGGTCGTGACGGTCGGATGTGCGGTGACGTCCGATCCGAGCGCTGGAGGCACGGTGGCTGAGCCCGTCCGTGTACGCGGGCTGACGGACCAGGAGGGGCAGAGGCTGCAGCAGACCGTGCGCCGGGGTGCGGTCGTTCCGGGCGCACGATGATGCGGGCGGCGGCCGGATGGCCGTCCAGATCGACCGTCCCTGTCAGCCCGGCGGTCTCGGCGCCATCGGCATCGTCCCGCGCTGGTCCAGGGCGGGACGCCGGAAGCGGTCGGGCATGACACGGACGGCGCGGCGGACCGGCTCGGTGACGGCGCATCCGACCGAGAGGAAGGTACGTATCCGGTGCCTCTCCGGTGTGGGCCAGGAAGCACAGCAGCGGGTGGAAACCGGAGCCGCCCTCGTGGGCGGGTGCGACCTGATCCTTCTCGGAGTGCGGTGACCGGCACGGCGTCGAGTTCCTGGGCCGCTCCCTGGCTGACCCGGGTCATCCTGCCGTGGGCCGTGTCGTCCTTCCGGCGTCCCCACGGGAGGGCGGCCGCCTGCCCGTCGGGCCACCGAGCCCGGGGGGAGGTGCCGCAGGAGCGAGGCCGCGCGCACCGCCGTCCGTCCGCCGCCCGGACGGGGGACTCGCCTCTCGCCGGAGCGGGAGGAGCACCTGGAGGAGCTTGCCGACGCGTCCCGGCCGTGTGCCGCGGAGCCCCGTCCGGCCGAAGCCGCCGCCCCTCCCGCCCATGGCGGTACCCCGACGGCCGGCCGTACCCGTGGCGCACCGCGCACGGGGCCGCCGCCGGGGACGAGCGGCCACGGTGACCTGCACCGCGCCCCCGCGCCCCGCGCGCGGACGGCGGTGGGGCCGGGCGGGAGTGGAGTCCACCCGGAGGCCGCCGTGGAAGGCCGGGCGGCCCGGCCGGGGCGCTGCGGGTCTTGACGACGTGGGCCCCAGGGGGGGGCCGAGGCCGGGGTCGCCGGCCCAGCCTGGTACCGGGGGCGTAGCGGCCCCGGCGCGCATTCCTCCGCCGGCCGTGCCTTCGGCGTCCCCGTGACTCCGGGACCGGTCGCCGGTGTGCACACCGGTGCTCGCGGGTTGTCCGGGTTGCGCAGAGGCCGCGAGCCCCGGGGCACGTGCTCGCGTCGGTTACGCGGAAGCCGGGGTTCCCAGCAGGGCTGCCGCCGTCTGGAGCTTGGTGAGGGCCGGCGCCGGGGTGGCTTCGGGGGCGGGGCGGCAGGTGAAACCGAGGCGGCTCATCGCCCGGGTGACCTCGGCGGCGGAGAAGTCACGGCGATCCTGCCCGGTGAGGATTTCACCGACCTGCTTGACCGGGTAGGTGCGGCGGCCGATGATGACGGACTCGCCGGTCACGGCCTCGGGTTTGACGTCCTTCATCGATTCCAGCACTTCGCTCTTGATGAAGTTGAAGGGGAAACGGGCGATGACACAGCGCATGATGCCTCACAGGTTGACGTGGAGCCGTGGATCACGGGGGCGGGTCTGGTGGGCGGTGGCAGGCCCCTCAGGTGGCTGTGCCGAAGGTCTGCCGACCGGAGGCGCGGGGCGTCTTGCGTGGTGTGGCGGCGGCGCGTCGGGCCTGGGCGGCCCCGCTGCGTCGGCCGCGTGACGCGGACGGGCGGCGCTTGGGCTGTTCGGGGGCCGGTGCGGTGATGGTGACGGGGACGCCCGTCGGGGTCCGGGCGCCGGTGATGCGGTTCAGTTCGGCATCGCCGGCGCGCACCTGGGTGGTGAGCGGGGTGATGCCGGCGTCGGCCATCAGCCGGGTCATGTCGCGGCGCTGGTTGGGCATCACGAGGGTGACGACGCGGCCGGACTCCCCGGCGCGTGCGGTGCGGCCGCCGCGGTGGAGGTAGTCCTTGTGGTCGGTGGGAGGGTCGACGTTGACGACGAGGTCGAGGTTGTCGACGTGGATGCCGCGGGCGGCGACGTTGGTGGCCACCAGCACGGTGACGTGCCCGGTCTTGAACTGCTGCAGGGTGCGGGTGCGCTGGGGCTGGGACTTGCCGCCGTGCAGCGCCGCGGCGCGTACACCGTTGCGCAGGAGATCCTTGGTCAGGCGGTCGACGGCGTGCTTGGTGTCCAGGAACATGATCACGCTGCCGTCGCGTGCACCGATCTCGATGGTGGTGGTGTGCTTGTCGGTGGCGTGGACGTGCAGCACGTGGTGTTCCATCGTCGTGACCGCACCGGCCGAGGGATCGACGGAGTGGACGACCGGGTCGGTCAGGTAGCGGCGCACCAGCACGTCGACGTTGCGGTCCAGGGTGGCGGAGAAGAGCATGTGCTGTCCGCCGGGGCGCACCTGGTTGAGCAGTTCGGTGATCTGGGGCATGAAGCCCATGTCGGCCATCTGGTCGGCCTCGTCCAGCACGGTGATCTCGACTCGGTCCAGGCGGCAGTCGCCGCGCTGGATCAGGTCCTTGAGGCGTCCCGGGGTCGCGACGACGACTTCCGCGCCGCCGCGCAGGGCGCTGGCCTGCCGACCGATCGACATGCCGCCGACCACGGTGGCTATCCGCAACGTGAGCGGCCGGGCGTAGGGGGTGAGCGCGTCGGTGACCTGCTGGGCCAGTTCCCGCGTGGGCACCAGGACCAGGGCCAGCGGCTGCCGGGGCTCGGCGCGTTTGCCCGCGGTGCGGGCCAGCAGCGCCAGGCCGAAGGCCAGGGTCTTGCCCGAGCCGGTGCGGCCGCGGCCCAGTACGTCCCGGCCGGCCAGCGTGTTGGGGAGGGTCGCCGCCTGGATCGGGAAGGGGACGGTCACGCCTTCTGCGCCGAGGGCGGCCAGCAGCGGAGCGGGCAGGTCGAGCTCGCCGAACTCCGTGACCGGGGGGAGTGCCGGCGTGACGGTCACCGGCAGCGCGAACTCCCCTTGCGGCGCGGGACGACGCCCTCGGCCACCGGAGCGGCCCGCGCCCGAGGAGCGCGAGGAGTGCGAACGGGAACTGCCGCCCGCTGAGGAACCGGTGGAGCCACCGGTGCGGGAGTAGCGGTCGTTTGTGCGGGGGGTGCGGGTGGTGCGTTTCATGCGAAACCTTCCTCGATACGGCACGCATCGAGGAACTCCCGCAGCAGTGATCCGCAGGGAGAATCGCAAGTACGAACCGGTGAAAAGAAAAGAAATCGAGAAGAATGGAACTTCCCGTTGTCGCGACGGGGAAAGGGGCTGTCCGAAGAGATCCGTAAGCCGCGACAAATGGCGGCCTTCTCCCCGTCGTGATTCATTGGGGGCTATTCGCCGACCCGGGCGGGGTGCTCCCGCAGTCCGCGAAGCAATTGCTGCGGAAGGGGAAATCCGTGAAGCAGCAGAGCTGGGGCCCGCACCCTTCAGGCGCGGGCCCCAGCTCGGTGTGACGTGTCGACGTCAGGCGGGAACGATGTTCTCCGCCTGCGGGCCCTTCTGGCCCTGGGTGACGTCGAACTTGACCTTCTGGCCCTCCTGCAGCTCGCGGAAGCCCGAAGCGGCGATGTTCGAGTAGTGGGCGAACACGTCAGCGCCGCCGCCGTCCTGCTCGATGAAGCCGAAACCCTTTTCCGCGTTGAACCACTTCACGGTGCCGGTAGCCATGTCATATCTCCTTTGGGGCGGTGCCCTGTGTCCGCACTGTGCGGGCACAGCGTCGCCGTGATGATTGCCCCCTCCGGAAAGAAACCGGAAACCAAAACGCTCTCACCGGGATGAAAATTCGGTGAGGACAATTGAAGCTCTGGGAACCACTACTGCAACTGGCCGCCATGGTAGCACAGGGCGGTTGGCCGTGCTCCGGGACGACGCGGATTTGGGGACGCGCTCCGAATGCCTCGCCCGTGGGGCACACGGTTTCTCCCGTCGCGGCATCAGATATTCACATCGGCGCAGAGAGGGCGTGCGTCCTCCTCCATGACGGTTTCTCCGGAGAATATCGCTCTCGGCCCGGGATCTGGTTTGTGGAGGCCGGAGGACAATCACGCTTCCAGGGCTGTCCGGCTTCCGAGTGTCCAAGGGTGCCGCAGGGCCGGCCCTCACGTCCGGTGGCGGGCCGGGGGCTTCGCGACGTTCGTCGAACCGCTTCGCCTGATCGTCCGGTTCGCCCAGGGGCATACCGATCCATCCTGTGCCCTGAGCCATGTGACCTGTGCCATGTGCCCGCCCGCAGGGGTGGCTCAGGAACAGGGGGCAGTGGGACCAGGACGGCGTCCGGGTCGCCGAGGTGGTCGGCCACGTAGTGACGCACACATCGTCGAGCACCTCTTCGGCGTCCCACCCGATCCGGTTCAGCATCCGGTGGATGCGGTCCGGACCCGCGTGGCCGGGTTCTGCCGGCGTCCCGCCGTTCTTCCGCTGCAGTGGAGCGATCAGCCTCCGCGTGGAGGCCGGTGCCGACTCACGCGGCTCCGACCTGCTGAACCGGTGCACGAACCGCTCATGCACTGCGCCCAGTTCCCCCGCCCGCACCCTGACACCGGCAGGGTCACCAACAGCCACACCAACGGGCGACCTGGCCACCGGTCACAGCAAGCACCGTCGCAGTACTGGGCGAGGCGACCGCTGATCGTCGCGACCGGAGGGCCGGCCCGGGTACGGCGGCCGGGGCCGGTCGCTCCGATCGGATGCCGAAGTCCCCTTCTTTTGCCGTCCTTTGAGGCGGACCGCTCCGAAGGGTCGGCGATATCGGCGGGAGCCGCCGTCAGTGTCCGGCGGGTGCCTCGGCGACCGCCAGCACGTCCACCAGGCGGCGCAGCCGTGCCCCGGCCCGGTCGGCGTCGGCGCGCGGCACCACGATCACGGCGACGGCCCGGGCCGCACCGGACACCGCGTAGCTCAACTCCCGCACCCGCGTGGCCCGCAGCGTGCTCGCGAGCCGCCCCAGCGCCTCCCCGCTGTGCCGGACGGTCACGGTGAACCGGACGGCCGGGCCGGACGCCGCGAAGGGCGCCGGCGCGGGTGTCCCCGCCGGACGGCCGACGGAGGACGGGGCCCCGGGCACTCCGGACGGCGACGGGCCGTCGGCGGGAGCCCGCTCCGCCCCGGGCGACGGGGTGCCGTGTTCCGGGCGGGGGAGGGCGAGGACCGGCGCGGTGGCGTCGTGGTGGGTCATGGCGGATGCTTCCTGTCGTGGTCTGCCGGCCCGGTGGGGCCGTTGGTGCGGATGCCGAAAACAAAAAGACCCCTCGCGGAGTGCGAGAGGTCTGCGTGCGGGCGGTGAGCCGCCTGGAAGGGATGGCCTCCAGGTCACCTCGGTGCCGACACGCCGCGGCCGGTAATGAGCTGACGCAGCATGGCCCGGATGCTGGCACGGGCGGCGCGCCCCGGCAACGCCGTCTCGCATTCCGGACGGCCTGCCCGGACGCCGGACGCCCCGCCCGATCGCCCCGGCCGCGGCGCCCGCCGAGTCGGTCGGGCGCACACCTGGGCGGTGAGCCGGACGACGACGGACGGGGCAGGGGCGAGGCCGACGAGTGCCCGGCTGGCGTCGATCACCCTCTGAACGGCCCCCGGCCGCGCCCATGGTGCCGCCCACCCCGCGCGCGGCACCGTTCGGTCCTGCCACCGTTCGGTCCCGTCCCCGGGTCGCCCCGGGGACGGGACCGGAGGCGGACCGGGCGGTCAGTACCGGGTGATCACGGAGACCCCGCCGAAGTCCGTCACCCCGTACAGGCTGATGTAGTGGTAGCCCGCCCGGAGACCGGTGACGGTCAGCGTGTGCGTGCTGCCACTGCCGGTCGCGCTCGCGGTGTGACTGGCGGGCGTGGCCCAGCCGGTGGAGCTGTAGTAGAGGTCGGCGTCGCCGCCGCCGCCGTTCGTGACGATCGTCAGCCGGTCCACACCCGCCGGTACGAAGAGGTAGAGGTGGTCCAGCTCACCGGCGCGGGCCGAGCGGTCGCCGCGGCGGCAGTCGCGGCCCAGCATCCGGGTGTCCGGATCGCGGCACTCGGCCACCGTCCCGTTGTCGGCGCCGATGGTGACGGGCCGGGTCACCGTGGCGGTCGCGCCCCGGTCGTCGGTGACGGTCAGCCGGACGGTGAAGGTGCGTCCGGTGGCGTAGGTCTTGACCGGGTTCGCGGCGGTGGAGGTGGTGCCGTCGCCGAAGTCCCACGAGCGGGAGACGACACCGCCGTCGGCGTCCGTGGACCGGTCGGTGAAGGTGGCGGTCAGCCCCAGCGAGGTCACGTCGAAGGCCGCGACCGGCGGCTGGTTGGCGGGCGTGTCGGTGCCGGTGCTCGCGTTCCCGGGGTACGGGGGTGAGCCGTCCCGCAGCGCGTCGGCGACGGTGACCGTCTGGGCCTCGCGGAAGGCGTCCGAGGCGGTGGAACCGGTCAGTGAGTAGAGGGAGTTGACGCAGTCGGTGGGGGACTCCTGGACGCGCCGGACCAGTTCGGCGCCGGTGCGTCCGGCGAAGTCCGCCGGGTCGCAGGCCGCGGCGGCTCGTGTCGCGGTGCCCCGCCGGGCGGACGGGGCCGCCGTGGCGGAGGGACGGGGCGGGGGCGCCGTCGCGCGGTCGTAGGGCCGTCTGAGGGCTGCGCTGTCCGCCGGGAGCGGGGGTATGAGGGATGCCGCCGGCCGTCCGGCGCCGGTGTGCGCGCGGTCGGTGCCGCCGGTCGCGGCGGCGGGCCCCGGCACGGTCGGCCCGGGGCGCGCGGACGGCAGGGTCCGCGCGGGGGAGGCGGCGGGTGCCGCCACCGCGTCGGCCCGGGTGTCGGCGCGGGCTTCGGCCGGTGCGGCGAGCACGGCCGCGCCGAGGGCCCAGGCGAGGGCCAGGGGCAGTACCGCGCCCGGACCGCGCCGGGCGAGGGTGGTTCTCACGGTGCCTCCCATGGGGGATCGGTTCAGGTGAGGGCATGACCGAAGGGACGGGCAGGTCGCGCGTCAGGGAGAAGGAGGCCCTGCCGTCGGCCGGTGGGGACGCCGGCGATGTGCGTGATTGGCATGGCCACGACTGACCTGTGACATGTACCATTGCACAGGCAGCGGGGCTCGGGGAAGCGCTTCGACGAAACACGGACCCGGCCCCGGGGCGCGGAGGGTGACGCGCCGTCGGGCCGGGCGGGATCATCCGCTGGTGCTGGTGCTGGTGCTGGTGCTGGTGCTGGTGCCGGCACGCCGGGCGCGGTGGTGGTGGGGCGGTCCCGAGGGAGGCCCTCAGCCGTCGTCCCCGCCGTCGGCCCACAGGGTGCGGATGTGGGCGAGGTGGCGGCGCATGCACTCCTCCGCCTCCGGGGCCCGGCCGGCCGCCAGCAGGTCGAGCAGCTCGATGTGCTCCCGGGCCGAGGCCACCAGCTGCCCCGACTCGTTCAGGTACCCCAGCCCGTACAGCCGTGAGCGCTGGCGCAGATCGGCGACCACCGTCACGAGGTGGGCGTTCCCGGCGAGCGAGAGCAGCCCGAGGTGGAACCGGTGGTCGGCCTCCAGGTACCCGAGGACGTCCTGCTTCCGGGCCGCCGTCACGATCTCCTGTGCCAGGGGCCGCAGGGACTCCAGCCGCCCGGTGGGCACCGTGCGGGCGATCCGGCCGACGGTGGGGACCTCGATGAGGGTGCGGATCTCGGTGAACTCGTCGAGATCCCGGTCGGTCATCTCGGTGATGCGGAACCCCTTGTTGCGGACCGCCTCGACCAGCCCCTCCCGGGCCAGGTCGAGCATCGCCTCCCGCACCGGGGTCGCGGAGACGCCGAGCTGGGCCGCCAGGGCGGGGGCGGAGTGGACCGTGCCGGGGCGGAGTTCACCGGCGATCAGCGCGGCGCGGAGCGCGTCGGCCACCTGGTCGCGCAGATGGGTCCGGGCCGGGATCGTCCGTGCCGTGAGCTGGGCCATCCGCGCTCCTCCGAGCCCTCGGTCCGATCGCCGCCCCACTATACAATGTCACGTTGTTCCGGTTCCGATGGCAGGCCGCTCGCAGGTCAGGGGCTTGACGACGGGTGGGCCTGGGGTCCCTCGTTTGGATCAGGCCGGGCTCGCGGGCCCCGGCACCGCACCTCGCCGCGTTGTCGGTCGCCAGGGATCCGCCCCGACTCCCTCCTCCGCCTCGCGACGCACGGCGCCGGACCCCTCTCCCTGATCCGGCCCGATCCAAACGACCCCAGGGTGCCGGAGCCGCCGGACACGGGGTCCGGCGGCCCGGTGGCGCCCGTCAGGAGGAGCGGGCCAGCCACTCCTCCACCGCGTCGGCGTCCCGCGGCAGTCCGGACGACAGGCACTCGGCCCCGGTGTCCGTGATCAGGAAGTCGTCCTCGATCCGGATGCCGATGCCGCGCAGTTCCTCCGGCACCGTCAGGTCGTCGGGCTGGAAGTACAGCCCCGGTTCGACGGTGAGGACGTGCCCCGGCTCCAGGTGGCCGCCGAGGTACGTCTCGGTGCGGGCCCCCGCGCAGTCGTGGCAGTCCAGCCCGAGCATGTGCCCGGTGCCGCACACGGTGTACCTGCGGTACAGCTCCGCCTTCGGGGTCGAGGCGGTGGCGCCGTACGGCCGCAGGCCCCAGGAGTCCAGCCCCTCGGCGATGACCGCCATCGCGGCCCGGTGGAAGTCGCCGTACGGGGCGCCGGGCCGCAGGGCGGCGATTCCGGCCGACTGCGCGGCGAACACCAGGTCGTAGACGCGGCGTTGGGCGTCGCTGAACCGTCCGCCGACCGGCAGGACGCGGGTGACGTCGCCCGTGTGGAAGGCGTCCGTCTCCACACCGGCGTCGAGCAGCAGCAGATCGCCCGCGCGGACCGGGCCGTCGTTGCGCATCCAGTGCAGCACACAGGCGTGCGCCCCGGCCGCCGCGATGGTCTCGAAGCCGAGCCCGTTGCCGTCGAGCCGGGCCCGCCGGTTGAAGGTGCCCTCGATCCAGCGCTCGCCGCGCTCCAGCCGGGTGGCCCGCTCCAGTTCGCCCGCCACGTCGTGGAACCCGGCGACGGTGCTGTCGACGGCCGCGCGCAGTTGCGCGATCTCCCAGTCGTCCTTGACGAGGCGGGACTCCGAGAGGAACTGGACGAGTTCGGCGTCCGCCGCGCGCCGGGCCGGGACCAGCCCGTCGGCCAGGGCGTCCTCGCCGCGCACCACGCGCGTCGGGACGGGGCGGCTCAGGGCCCTTTGGAGCCCGTCGCGGTCGGCGGCCTCGATGCCGAGGGCGGCCGAGGTCTCGGCCAGGGTCCGCCGACGCCCCACCCAGAACTCGCCGTACCGGTGGTCGGCGTGGAACTCCGTGCCCCGGGGCCCGCCGTCGCGCGGCGAGCGGGGCCGGGTGAAGAGGACGGAGGTGTGCCCGCCGCCCGTGGGTTCCAGGACGAGCACGCTGTCGGGAACGGCGTGGCTGCCCTGTTCGCCGGTGAGGTGGATGAACGCGGAGTGCGGGCGGAAGGCGTAGTCGAAGTCGTTGCTGCGGACCTTCAGAGAGCCGGACGGCACGACGATCCGCTCACCCGGGAAGCGCTCGGACAGGGCCGCGCGCCGCTTGGCGGCCCAGGAGGCGCCGGACAGCGGGTGCGGGGCCGCCGCCGTGTCCGCCCATCCGCCCGTGAAGGGGCCGGGTGCCGGGTCGGGGGTGGTGCCGTCGTGGCCGTCCGTGCCGGGCACGACGTGGAGCTGCTGTGTCAAATGGGTCACCTCATGTGCGAGGGGGTGTGCGGGGGAGGCCCGGCGCGGCCGAGGGACGGACAGGCTATCCGTCCCGGCCGGCGGGGGTGCGGGGCGGGGCGGTGCCGGGCGGCGCCGCCCCCGGTGGTACAGGAGGCCAGGTGGCAGGGGGTTTCGGGACTCATGGCCCGGGTCCGAGGACCCGGACGCCGGGCCTCCCGGCAGGGTTCCGGGAGGGCCCCGGCCCGCGGCGCCGGAGGGGGGCGGCCGGTGCGGCTGCGGCGGGCCGGGGGGCTGGGGTGCGGGCCGGGTCCGGTGGACCGGGCCCGCGGCCTCGGGGCCGGGTGGGCCGGGGCCGAGGGGCTCCGGCAGGGGCGTCGGCGGGCCGGCCCGGCAGGTGTCGGCGGACCGGGGCTCCGGCGGCCGGGCCGGGACCGACGGACCGGGGAGCCCGGCCGGTCAGGGTTCCGGGGCGTACCCCGCCGGGAGCAGCCGCTTCAGCAGTTCCAGGCCGTCGGGCGTGATCGACCAGCGCCCGGTGGGTTCCCCCTCGCCGGCCCGGCCGGCGCCGGCCGGAGCCCGCGGCGTCCGGTCGACCGGCGCCGGGACGGGCACGACGGCCCAGCAGCGCTTCCCGTCCGCGGTGCGGTCGGCGCCGTGCAGCAGGCACAGCCCCTCGACGAGGGCCAGCCCCCGGCCCCCCTCCCGCTCGCCGTCCGTCGCGCACGCCGTCGGCAGCACTGGGCTGCCGTCGTGGACCGCGACGAGCAGGAGGTCCCGCTCCAGCGAGACCTCGACCTCCGTCGGACCGGGGGCGTGCCGCAGCGCGTTGGTGAGGAGTTCCGAGGTCACGACCTCGATCCGGAAGCGCAGGTCCTCGTCCAACGGCACGCCCCACGCCTCGGCGGCCGCGGCGACGCGGTGCCGGGCACGGCGGACCGCGCCCGGGATCGGCTCAAGGGCGAAGCGGATCTGGAGGGAGGGCATGGTGCGTCTCCTCGGAAGATGAAGTCCCCTTGTCGCGTCGGTCGGCGCACTCACCGTGACGAGATCTGGAGACTCGCACGGGCGGCTCCGCCGGGACAACGGGCGGGGCCATAAGAGAACGGTCGGCCGGGCCATAACGCCACGGCACCGCGTCCGAGCGGGCCCTCCGCAGGGCGGTGGTGGACACCCCGTGGGCGCTTCCCCCGATCCGGCGCATAATGGACCGGCATCCCGAGCCGGCGAGGTGTGTGCTGTGGAACTTGAACTGCGTCATCTGCGCGTCCTGTGCGCCATCGCGGACTCGGGCAGCGTGGGACGGGCCGCCGCCGCCCTGGGCTACACCCAGCCCGCGCTCAGCACCCAACTGCGCCGCATCGAACGGCTGCTGGGGGAGGGTCTGTTCGTGCGCAGCAACACCGGCGTGGAACTCACCGCGTACGGCGTGGAGGTGGTCAGCCAGGCCCGCGACGTCCTCTCCCGCGCCGACGCCCTGGGACGGCGGCACGGCCCCGGCTCGCCCGGAGCGGGGGCCCGGACCCTGCGGCTGGGTGTCACCAACACCCCTGTCCTCCCGGAGCTGCTCGGCAATCTGCGCGAGGCGTGTCCCGACCTCACCGTCTCGGTGTGCAGCGTGTACGCCACCGGGGAACTGCTCCGGCTGCTGGAGGCGGGGGAGGTCGACGCGGTGCTCGGCATGGACTACCCCGGCCTGCCCCTGCGCCACTCCCCGGCCCTCGCGCACCGTGCCATCAACACCGTCCCGATCTTCGTGGCCATGCACTCCGGCCATCCCCTGGCCCACCGGCTGGACGTGCCGCTGGAGGAACTGGCCGACGACACCTGGTTCGTCTCCTCAGACGACGGGGTCGGATGGCCCGCCGCCTTCTACGACGCCTGCGAGTCGGCGGGTTTCACCCCCGCGAGCACCCATGAGTTCCACATCCTGGAGCAGCTCCAGACCATGATCGCCATGGGGCTCGGCGTGGCCGTCGTCCAGCCCACCATCCGCCCCATCGACGGCGTCCTGGTCAAACCGCTGACCGGCGACCCGCTCTGGCAGCGGCACCTGCTGGTCTGGCGCCGGGAGGAGGTGGACCCGGCGGTCGCGGAGGCGCTGCACCACCACGCGGTCCGCGTCTACCGGCATCTGCTGGCCCAGGCCCCGCACCTGCAGAGCTGGGTGGCCCGCGCCTACAGCGGCTGCGCCCCGGGCACCCGCCGCGCGATCCGCGACCCCTGGAATGTGGGCGCCCGGCCGTAACGCCCCACGGGAGCGCGGCCGTTCAGTACGGCGGCGAAGACGGTGGACGCGCCGAGCCGGAACCGGGGAGTCGGAGTCGGCGACAGCGCGGCGACGGGGGCCGGGAGGGGCGTGCGGCCTGCGGGTGCCCCGCTGGTCAACCCTCGGCCGAGGCGGGGGCGTTGCCCCGGTCCCGCCCTCACATCAGCGTCCGAGCCCGAGCCCGCGTCCGAGCCCGAGCCCGCGAGGGCGAACGAGGCGGACGGGCGCCGGGGAAGTGCTCGGCCCATGACGCCGAGGGCGGGTGCCCGCCCGACCACCGGCCGCGAACATCCCCCTGCGGCCGGGCTCGTTCCTGCCCGGCGGACATGTCACCGAGCCCCCGGCGCCCTGCCCCGGCGCCTTCACCGGGCCGGAGTCGCCGGGCCGCCGGCCCCGCCGAGCGGACGGCATCCGGTGGATCTGGTGACCTGCCGGGCCGGCCGAACCTGCCGTCCCGGCCGAACCCGCCAGGACCGTTGGAGCCGCCGGGCGGCCAGGCCCACCGCCCGCCCGACGGCCCCGCTCAGGCCGCGGAGCGCCCCGGCGCCGCTTCCTCCGCCGCGTCCAGCGACGCGATCAGTCCGGCGCGGGCGCGCGCCACCCGGGAACGGACCGTCCCCACCGGACAGTCGGTGAGGCGCGCCGCTTCCGCGTAGGGCAGCCCCAGCACCTGGGTGAGGACGAACGCCTCGCGGCGCTCCCGGGGCAGCGCGGCGAGCAGCTCGGCCAGGGCGACGCCGTCCTCGAAGCCGGGCAGACCGCGGGGCTGGACGCGCTCGGCGGCCCCCTGCCAGTCGTCGGTGTCCGCGAGACGGGGCCGCGCGGCGGCGTACCGGAGGCTGTCGACCATCGCGCGGCGGGCGATCGTCAGCAGCCAGGTACGGGCCGAGGAGCGGCCCTCGAAGCGGTGCAGGCTGGTGAGGGCCCTCAGGAAGGTGTCCTGGGTGAGGTCGTCCGCGGTGTGGGGGTCCGCGCCGAGGCTGGTCATGTAGCGGCGGACGTCGCGGTGCAGGGCGCTCACGAAGCGCTCGACGGCTTCGGCGTCGCCGGTGCGGGCGGCGAGCGCCCAGGCCGTCGCCGGTTCGTCGGGCGGCGTGGGCAGGGCAGGAGGGATCATCTGGCGTCCTTCTCGGGAACCCGGGCCGGGCGCCGTCCGGCGGCGGGCCCGGTGACGGCGTGCGGCCACGCGGGGTGATCGGGTACGACCGCACGGAGGCGTACGGCCGATGCCCGGGCCGTCCGGACGGAGCGCCGGAGCGGCACGGGGAACCGGCTGTCAGACGACAGCGGGCGCGGCCGGCGGACCCCGGGAGGTGACGCAGTGGACGAGGAGGAGCCGCCGGGGCGCGCGGACGGAGCGGTCCCGGCGGACGCGGAGGCGCGGCCGGTGCGGGGGAGCGGGCAGGAGGAGCGGCGCCCGCAGCGGCGCGGCGAGCCATCCGGCGAGGGCGCGCAGGACGCGGAAGGCGGCGCGTTCGCCGTGCGCGAGCCACAGGCCGCACAGCAGCGCGGCCAGGAGGTGGACCGCGGCCATACCGGCCGACGACATCTCCGCCATCTCGCCGTACACCGTGAGCGGCGGGGAGCCCGCGGGCTCCGCCGGCATGCCGTCCGCCATGGCGGACGGGCGGGCCACGGCGGATCCGTGGGCCGCGCACACCCCCGCGTCGGGGTCCGCCCCGTCGTGCCGCCCGATCGTCCGCGCGAACGAGTACCACAGGTGCGAGCCGGCCTGGGCGGCCATCGAGACGCTGACGACCAGGGGGAGCCCGCGCTCCCGCCCGCTCAGGCACCACGCCGCTCCGCCGGTCCCCGCGAACGCCGCGGCGACGGCCCACCAGGCCACCGGGGAGCCGGACATCATCCCGTGCCCCAGGGCCGCGAGCAGCGCGCAGACGGCGGCGAACACCGCGGTCCTCGTCGCACGACAGGCCCGCCCGGCGGTCATGGCGGGCCCGTCCTCCTGTCCGTGCCGCTCACGTCACGGATTCTCCTGCCGGATCGGAACGGATGGCGGTCGCGTCTCCCCCTCACGCCTCACCCGAACCATCGCACGCAACAGGCTCCGCTGAAAGGGGTGTTGAGGCCAACCGGGGCCACCGGCCCCCTGCCCGGCCCCCAGCCCGGTCCCTCGATCGCCGGGAACCAGCCGCCGGGGGCGGCCGACTACTGAAGGGACAGGAGCTGCCAACAGGGCCCGCCGGGTCCGAGAGGGAGGCCGGGCGCCATGGAATGGTACGAGGACGACACGCTCTGGTCCGACTTCGCGCCCACCATGTTCTCCCCGGACCGCGCCCGGTCGGCCGCCGAACTGGTGGCCACGTCGCCCTTCTTCGACCTCCCGCCCGGCGCGCGGGTGCTCGACCTGTGCTGCGGCCCGGGGCTGTTCCTGGTGCCGCTGGCCGCCCGGGGGTTCGAGGTCACCGGCGTCGACCTGAGCGAACCGATGCTGGAGCGCGCACGGACCGCCTGCCGGGAGGCCGGTGCCGAAGTGCGCCTCGTCCGGGGCGACATGCTCACGTACACGGACCCCGGGGCGTACGACGCCGTGCTCAACGTGTTCACGTCCTTCGGGTACTTCGACGATCCGGACGACAACCTCCGGGTGCTGCGCAACGCGTGGGAGAGCCTCGCCCCCGGCGGCCGGCTCCTCGTCGACGTCATGGGCAAGGAGGTGCTGGCCGGCTGGATCGGCCGGCCCCAGGCCGTCGACCTGCCGGACGGCTCGTACGTGGTCCAGCGGGACGTCGTCCTCGACAGCTGGCGCAGGCTGCGGACCGACTGGACGCTGGTGCGCGGCACGGCGGCGCGGACCGTGTCCCTCACCTCCCACCTCTACAGCGCCGCCGAACTGCACGACCTGTTCCGCACCGCCGGGTTCACCGACGTGGAGTGCTTCGGCGGCTTCGACGGCCGCGCGTACGACCAGCACTCCCGGCGGCTGATCGTCCGGGGACGCAGGCCGTGACACCGGCCCCCCGGCCACCGGGGACTCGGGCCCCGGCACCGGACGGCCGGCCCCCGCCCGAGCCCGCGGCGTACCCGCAGCCTCCGCCCCGGCGCCCCGCGCGCCGGTCCGGCACCGCCCCGCGCTCCCCGCCGCCGGGGACGGCAGCCCCGTGGACCCGCCCGACCCTGCCGCCCGCTCGTGGCCAACCATCCGGCGCCCGCAGCCCTGGAGGACCGGTACACCATGTCACCGCACCACGAGAACCACGATCCCGCGCCCGGCACCACGGCGGCGCGTCCGCCCGGCGAGCGGAGAGCCGCGTCGGCCGGGCCCCGCGCGGAGACGGCCGCCCCGCCCGCCCCCGTCCACGAGCACATCACCGACGCGCTGAAGGCACCGGACCTGATCAGGCTCGGCGGCAACGTCGTCCTCGCCCGCTTCGAGACGATGAAGGTCTACGCGGCCCTGGGCGCCGTCCGCACCCTGCTGCGCCGCGGGCGCGTCGTCGAGGGGCAGACCCTGATCGACAGCTCCAGCGGCATCTACGCCCTCGCGCTCGCCCTCGCCTGCCACCGCTACGGCCTGCGCTGCCACATCGTGGCGTCCACCACCGTCGACTCCGTGATGCGGGCGCAACTGGAGGTCCTGGGGGCCACCGTGGACCAGATGCCCCCCTCGTCGAACCTGCGGCTCGACCAGGAGCGCCGCGTGAGCCGCGTGCGCGAACTGCTGGCGCGGCGGCCCGACTACCACTGGATGCGGCAGTACCACGACTCCGTCCACTACGCCGGGTACCGGGAGTTCGCCGACCTCGTCACCGGGACCCTGCCCGACGTCCCCCTGACCGTCGTCGGCGCCGTCGGCACCGGCTCCTCGACCGGCGGCCTGGTCCAGGCGCTGCGGGAGACCGGTCGGACGGTGCGGCTGGTCGGGATCCAGCCCTTCGGCAGCGTCACCTTCGGCAGCGAGCGGTTCACCGACCCCGAGTCGATCATCGCGGGCATCGGCAGCTCCATCCCCTTCGGGAACGTGCGGCACGAGCTGTACGACACCCTGCACTGGCTGGACTTCCGGCACGCCATGGCCGGGGCGGTCGGCCTGCTGCGGGAGCACGCGGCCTTCGCCGGACTCTCCACCGGCGCCGCGCACCTGGTCTCCTCGTGGGAGGCGGCCCGCGACCCCGGCCGCCTGCACCTCGTCCTCGGCGCGGACACCGGCCACCGCTACGCCGAACGGGTCTTCGCCCGGCACACCGAGGCCCAGGACATCCGCACCCTCAGGCCCCGGCCCATCCGGCGGCTCGGCGAACTGCGCCCGCCCTGGTCGGTGATGCCGTGGGGGCGGCGTCCCGGCCCCGAGGCGGCCCGGCCCGGGCGGGACACCGGCACCACCGGAGCGGACCCCGCCTGGCCCCTGGAGGCGACCCGATGACCATCGCGGCCCTGGAATCCCTCTCCTTCGGCCTCGGCCGCATGGCCGCCGCGGCCGCGGCGGCGGGGCACACCCTGTGCCTGCTCACCGCGGACCGGTCCGTCTACCGCCACGAGCTGGCCACCCTGCCCGACGGCGCGCTCACCGTCGTCGACGTCGACACCTTCGACGCGGCGGCGACCCGACGGGCGCTGACCGCCCTGCCCGGACTGGCCGGCCTGGTCAACACCACCGACACCTGGAGCGTCCCGGCGGCCGACCTCGCCGCCGAGCTCGGCCTCCCCGGGCCGGACCCCGCCGCCGTACGGCTGCTGCGCGACAAGTACCGGGTACGGGAGCTGCTGCACCGCCGCGGACTGAGCCGGAGCGGCGCCGTGCGCGTCGCCCCGGGCCCGGGCGCCGACGACGCGGTGCGCCGCGCGGTCGGCCTGCCCGCCGTCCTCAAGGACTCCTCGGGCACCTCCTCGCGCGACGTCTGGATCGTCCACGACGAGGCGGCCCTGCGCCGCGCTCTCGGCGAGGCCGCCGGGCGGCGCCTCTCGGGGAGCCTGTTCGCCGAGGCGTTCCTCGCCGGACCGCTCTACAGCGCCGAGACCCTCGGCTGGGACGGGACGACGCGGCTGCTCGGTGTGCTCAGCAGGCAGACCTCCCGGCAGCCCGCCGTACGGGAGGAGGCGGCGGCCTTCCCCGTCGCGCTGCCGGAGGACCGGTCGGCCGCGGTCGAGCGGTGGGCCGGGGACGTCCTGCGCGCGGCGGGGCACCACCGCGGCTTCGCCCACGTGGAGTTCGTCCTCACCGCCGAGGGCCCCGAGCTCGTCGAGATCAACCGGCGGATCGGCGGAGCCCTGGTGGGCGAGGCGCTGTGCCGCTCGCTCGGCACCAACGTCTACACCGCCATGATGGACGAGGCCCTGGGCCGCAGACCGCGCCTGATGGACGCTCCGCTCCGGCACACCGGCCCCGCGCAGGCGTTCGTCCTCGTCTACGCCGACCGCACGGGCGTCCTGGAGGGCTGGCAGGGGCTCGACGAACTCGCGGCCTTCCCCGGCGGCGTGTGCTGGTACCCGACCAGGGCGCCGGGCGACCCGGTGCCGTCCGTGGCCGACCAGCGCGGCTGCACCGGCATCGTGCGGGCCGAGGGCGCGACGGCCGAACTGGCCCAGCACCGGGCCTGGAGCGCGGCCACCCGGGTGCGCCCCGTCGTCGCCGACGATGGGCCGTAGCCCCCGGTCCGGCGGCCGGCGGGTCACCGGCCCGCAGGGCTTCCTGCTGGCCGCCTCGTTCCTGATCACCGTGGGCAGCTTCGCGGTCCTGCCCTATCTGTCGGTCCTCCTCCACCAGCGGCTCGGGCTGGGACTCGGCACGGTCGGCGCCGTGCTCGCCGTCGCCTCGCTGCTGCAGTTCTCCGGCGGAGTGGGGGCCGGCCGGCTGGCCGCGCGCATCGGCCTGCGGGCCACCATGCTGACGGCGCTGGCCCTGCGGACGGCCGGATTCGCGGCGTTCGTGCCCGGCACGCGCAGCCCCGCGCTCGCCGTCGGCGCCCTTTTCCTGGTCTCCTGCGGCGCGGCCCTGTACCTGCCCGCCAACAAGGCGTACCTGGTGGAGGGGGCCGAGGAGGCCGAGCGGCCCCGGCTGCTCTCGCTGAGCGGTGCGGCGTTCAACGCGGGCATCGCCCTCGGCCCGCCGCTCGCCGCCCCCTTCGTCCTCGGTTCGCCCGCGGCCCTGTTCGCCTGCGTCGCCGTACTGTTCGCGCTGGTCGGCGCGGGGCACGCGCTGCTGCCGGCGGGTCCGGCGGACCGCGGGGGACCGGAGGGCGCCGCGAACCGGGCGAAGGGCGTCCCGGACCGGGCGGACGGTGTCCCGGACCGGGCGGGTGAGGGCGCGGACCCGTCGGGCGGTGGGGGCCCGGTGGACGACGGCGGACCGTCCCGTCCGGTGGCGGAGGGCATCGGTGGCACGGACCCGCCCCCGAGCCGCCCCGACGGCCCGCCGCCCTTCGCCGTGACCCTGCTGAGCGTGTACGTCTTCATGTTCTTCCAGCACTACCTGGCGCTCTACGCCGTCCCCCGCACCTCGGCCGCCTACTACGGCGCGGTGCTCACCGGCTACGCCTGCCTCCTGGTCGCCGCCCAGCCGCCGCTGTCGCGGTGGATCGCCGCACTGACCTACCGGGACGCCCTGCGGACGGGCTTCGGGAGCATGGCGGCGGGCACGGCCGTGCTCGCGTACGGGGGCCACCTGGGCATCGGCGCGGGGGCGGTGCTCGTCTGCGGGGGCGAGATCGTCCTCTTTCTCAAGAACGACCTGGAGGCACTGGCCCGTTCCACCGCGCCACCGGCCACCGTCTTCGGCCGGCAACGGCTGGCCGCGGGCCTCGGAGCGTTCGGCAGCGGAGTGGTCGGCGGCCAGATGTACGCGGGCGCCGAGGCGCTCGGCTCGGCCCGCGGCTTCTGGCTGGCCGTCTCCCTCCAGGCCCTGCTCCTCCCCGCCCTGCTGACGACCGCGGCACGCCGCCGTCACCCCCGTACCCCGGCCCCGGACCCCGGGACGGACAGGGCGCCCCCGGGCGCGAGGCGACCACCGGAGTGAGACGGCGGGGGCCGTCCGGAGGAAACGGGCGACGCTGCCGGAGCGAGGCGAGGGAGGCCGTCCGAAGGGAACGGGAGGTGACCACCCAGAGGGCGGGAGGCGCCCGCCCGGAGGGAACGGGGAAGCGCCCGCCGGAGCGGGGGAGCGGTCCCCACGGGGCGGGAAGGAGGCGCGCACCGGAACGGGTGAATGGCGCACCCGAGGCAGGGCCGACACCATCCTGTGACCCACGCCACACGGCCCCGGCGGGAACTCCGCGCCCCGCCCCTCCGACTCATCCCATGGACACGACCGGACAGCGCCCTGCCCGGCGCCGCCGGACCGCGGCCCGGCCGGGCCCGGACACCCCCGCCCAGCAGCCGACGCGACGGAAGAGGCCGCACGATGACGTCACCGCCACCGCAGTCAGCCTCCGAGCCGTCCGAGGCCCCCGTCGCCGAACCGGGCACCCGTCGGCCGCGCCGCCCCACCCTCCGCTCCGACCTGCGCGCCTCCGTGCCCGACGGGCTGGTCGCGCTGGCCGTGACCGGATCCGTCTTCGCCCTCCTCTACGCCCGCATCCGCGCCAGGACCTCCTCGACCGTGACCGTGATGCCGTTCATGGCCGACGCGGGGGAGTTCTGGATGTACTTCCTCAGCCAGGCGTTCGGCTGGTCCGCGCTGCTGTGGGCCTGGATCACCGTCGTCCTCGGACTGCTCCTCTCGGGCCCCCGCCCCTCCCGGCTCCCGCTCTCCGCCCAGCGCCTCGAACGCCTGCACCGCACCACCAGCCTCAACACGATCGCCCTCATCGTCGCGCACGCCCTGCTGTTCGCCGCCCAGTTGGTGTACTCCGACTCGGCGCGCTGGCACTCCGCGGTCGCCACGGCCTTCGTGGAGAGCTTCGTCCCCGGCGGCTACGACTCGGGCACCGGCCGCGTCGCCATCCCCATCGGTCAGGCCGCCCTCTACCTGGCCATCCCGCTGGGCCTGCTCTTCTACGTCAGGCACCGCATCGGTCCGAGGACCTGGCGGGTGCTGCACCGCTTCGTCATCGCCGTCTATGCGCTGAGCGTCTGGCACACCCTGCTCTACGGGACGAACGTCTGGTACGACGGCGCCTTCCGCACCGCGGTCTGGCTGCTCCAACTCCCCGTCGCCGCACTCCTGCTGCTGCGCCTGATCCGGCCCGCCCGCGGCGCGGAGCGACTGCGCGCCCCGCGAGCCCACACGGGCTCCCCGGCGGGCTGGTCCCTGCGCCTGACCGGACGCGTCGCCGTCGCCGGGGCGATCGCCGCCCTGATCGCCGTGATCGCCACCGGAAGCGACGGAGGCCGCACGGAACCCCCCGAGGACACCTCCTCCACCCACAACAACCACGGATAGCCCCCTCAGCCGCCGTCCCCGCGCTCCCCCGGCCCCTGACGGGCGGACCGGCCCCCGTCCCACGCACCGGCGGCGCCCCGTCCGCCGCGAGCGATGTGCCGACGCGGGGCGGGGCGCGGCGGGCCGGGCCCCGCCGGCGGGGTCGCTCCCCTGCGGGGAGGGCCGCCCCGTCGGGGGACGCCGTCAAGCCACCCACATGGACTCGACGAGGACCTGGCACAGGGACTTCGCGGCCGACACGCCCACACCGGACGTGTTGTCCGTGTACACCCACACACCGACGTTGAAGTTGTAGTCCCGCCCGGCCACCGCGGGGAATTCCAGCGGCATCGAGGAATCCAGCACCCAGGTACCGGGGTTGACCACGAACGTCTCGTTGACGCTCGCCCGCCGCCGGAAGATCCTCCGGCTGTCGCCCTTCACGAACCGGCCGTTCTCGAACACGGTGCAGTCCAGGCCGCCCTCGACGGTCGCGTTGGAGCCGAACCCCTTGGCCCCCGCCACGTACCCGAACGTCACCCGGCGGCCCGAGTCCGCCCGCATCACCCGGGAGCCGCCCGCGCGGAATCCGATGCCGAACCCCGCGTGCGCGTTGACGAACGTTCCCGCCCCGCCCAGACCGGACTTCGCGTACAGGGCCGCGTGTGCGGCCGCGTCGTCGAGGATCATCTGGTCCGGGGCAGCACCGTTGAGGTCGTGCCAGGACCAGTGGTAGTCGTACGGCGGGGACGCGCCCACGACCCGGGGGGACGCCGAGCCCGGCGCGAACTCGGGTCCCAGCGGACGGTCGAGGATCTCGGCCAGTGCCGCGGCCGCCCCGGGATCCGAGTCGATCTGCCGCCGGAGGGCGTCGTCGACCAGTGCCGTCAGTTCGTCGCTCCCGGAGTTCTCGGCACGGGCCCGCGCGGTCAGTTCGGCCGAGTGGGCCGCCATGGCCCGGACGGAACTCTCCACTCCGTGCCGCGTGTCGGCGTCCGGATCCGTCCTGAACTCGATCCGCACGTCGGGCCCGGTGCGGCCCTCATGGGACTCGGTCATGATTCTCACCCTGCCACTCGCCTTGAACCGACGCGGTAAGTCGGGTGCCAGGGCCTCGTCCCGGTTCCGTGCCGCCGGGAGTTCCGGCGCGGGATGACGGGGGTCGGTTCAGGGGATCGTCGGGTCGTCGCCGGATGCGGAAGCGCTGAACCCACGACCAGTATCTCCCGGTGGACCGGAGGTCTCCACCGGGGGAAGGACCGTCGTATCCGTGCCCCGGCCGTCCGTCCCCCGTGACCGCGTGGTGGGCGGGCCGCCGTCGGGCGACGGGGGCGGCCCGCGCCGTCCGGTGCTACGGCGCGGGAGGCGGGTGCGGGGAGCGGAGGACGAGCAGGGTGATCTCGCTGGGGGCGAAGACGCGGAACGGTGGCCCCCAGAAGCCGGTGCCGCGGCTGGTGTAGAGGAGGGTGCGCGTGCCGTGCCGGCTGAGTCCGGCGAGGGCGGGCTGGTCCAGGCGGACCAGATGGTGGAAGGGCCAGATCTGGCCGCCGTGGGTGTGGCCGGAGAGCTGGAGGTCGACACCGGCGGCCGCGGCCCGGTCGACGAACTTGGGCTGGTGCGCCAGGAGCAGGACGGGCAGGCCGGGGTCGGCGCCGCTCAGCGCTCCGGCGAGGTGGGCGCGGTGGTCCGGCAGGCCGGAGGACTCCGCGGTGACGTCGTCCACCCCGGCGACCACCAGGGTGTCACCTCCGCGTTCGAGCAGCAGATGACGGTTGCGCAGCGGCTCCCAGCCCAGTTCGTCCATCAGGTCGACCCAGCCCTGGGCCTCGCTGTAGTACTCGTGGTTGCCGGTGACGTACACACGGGCCCGGGTGGCCCGCACGGTGGCGAGCGGGGCGGCCTGGGCGCGGCGGCGTTCTGCCGTGCCGTCCGCGATGTCGCCGGTGTGGCAGACGAGATCGGCCTCCAGGGCGTTCACCCTCTCGCACACCCGCGCCGACCAGCGGGCGCGGTCGAGGGGGCCGTAGTGGGTGTCGGTGACGAGGACGACACGGGTGCCGTCCAGCCCGGCACCCAGTCGCGGGAGCCGTAGGTCGAGCCGGCGCACGCGAGGCACACGGCGTGCCTCGGCGTACCCCCGGGTGAGCAGTACCGCGGTGATGCCGAGGGCGGCCCAGGTGACGGTGCGGGCCCGGTCCTCGGCCCCGCCGGCATCGGCCACGGCCAGGGCGGGCCGCAGCAGGACGCCGGTCAGGACGGACCAGGTGAACAGGACCCAGCTCGTCCCCAGCAGGGTGTCGCCGATGACCGCCGCCCGGTCCTGCCGGCGCCGGCCGTGGCCGCGCACCATCGCGAGCGGCATGCAGACCAGGCCCAGGGCGAAGAGGAGGGTACCGGCCAGTGTGACGGGCAGCGGCCAGTGCTGGCCGGTGTACAGGAGCACCCAGCAGGGCACCGCCCACAGCAGGACGGGCGCGATCAGGGGGACCCATCGCATCAGCCGGTGCAGCCGGCTGGGCCGCGGCGCTCGCTCCCCGCCGTCGGCGGGCCTGGTGTCGCTGGTGTCGGTCACGCTTCCTCTCCCTGCCCTGGCCGGCGTCCCGCGCACTGTATCCGGTGACCCGGGCCGACCGGACCGGCGCTCCGGGGAGCCCCCGTCCGAGCGGTACGGCGCCCCGGCCCCCGCGCCCGCGCGCCGCGCCGCCCGGGAGGCCGGAGCGAGCCCGGGCGGACCGCCGGAGGAGGCTCAGTCGGCGAGGTCCCTGCAGCGGCGCACCTTGCTGGCGTAGAGGGCCACCGGCGCCAGGAAGGCGGCGGTGCAGCCGACCAGGAGGCCGTTGCGCGCTCCGAGGGTGTCGGCGGCGAGACCGCCCAGCAGCGCGCCCACCGGAATCGCTCCCCAGGTGAAGAAGCGGACGGAGGCGACGACGCGGGGCAGCAGGTCCGGCGGGGTGACGGTCTGGCGATGGGTGCGGGTGACGATGCTGAACGCGGTGATGCCGGCCGCGAAGCCGGCCTGGCCCAGGGCGAAGCAGAGCGCCGTCCAGCTCGCGTGGGCCAGCGGCATGCCCAACGCGAGGACGGCTCCCGCGGCGGTCGAGACCAGCGCGACGCGGGCCGTTCCGATCGTGGCCGAGAGACGGGTGGTGATCGCGGCCCCCGCCAGGGCGCCCACCCCGTCGCTGGCGAGGACGAGCCCGACCGTCCCCGCGGGCAGCCCGGCCGTCCTGACGAGGAAGACCGGCGCCGTGGCCAGGACCACGCCGGAGGACAGGTTGAGGGCGGTGGAGGCGACCACGCAGGGGCGTATGACCGGATGCCGCAGTACGAACCTCAGCCCGGCCCTCACCTGCTGCGCGAAGGGCTCGTGGCTGCGCGCGGCGGAGCGGGAGTCCTTGTTGGGGACGCGCCAGAGGAAGACCGCGGACACCAGGTAGCTGACCGCGTCGGTGAGGAGGCTGGTGGCCGCCCCCAGCGTCTGCACCAGGAGGCCGCCCAGTGAGGGCCCGGCGAGCTGGGTCGTCGCCAGGGTTCCGGAGAGGAGGCTGTTGCGGGCCGTCAGCTCCTCCTTGGCGACGAGGGAGGGGAGGAAGGCCGTGTTGGCGACGTCGAAGAGGATGTTGGCCAGGCTGATGGCGAGCCCGACCAGGACGAGCTGCGTGAGCGTCAGCATGTGCAGCCACGCGGCGACGGGGACCGAGGCGATCAGGGCGGCCCGGATCAGGTCCATGATGACCTGCAGCCGCTGCAACGGGAACCGCTGCACGATCACCCCGGCCGGCAGCCCGATGAGGACCGCGCCCGTGTAGCTGGCGGCGGTGATGAGACCGACCTCGAAGGCCGACGCGTCCAGCACGGCGAGGGCGGTCAGCGGCAGGGCCACGGCGGTGATGCCGGATCCCAGACTGCTGATGCCCGAGGCGGCCCAGAAGTGCCAGAATCCCGAGCGTGACGAGGAGCCGCCGCGCGGCGCGGCGGTCCGGGGGCCAGCCGTCATGTCAGGGTTCTCTTCTCTCTCGCGGGACCTGAAGGGATGCGGCACGACAGGGTCGACTCCGGCCGCCCGTCGCCGCCCGTCGCCGCCCGTCGCCGCCCGCCGGCGGGCGCCCTGGCGCCGGGCGAGCACTCTGCGCAGGACGGGCACTCTCGTGCCGGACGAGCGCTCGTGCCGGACGGCCGGTTGGACCGGCCGGCGGGCACCGGCGGCGCCGGTCGGGGGAGGGCCGCGTCACCGCGAGGGCGCGGCCACGCGCGGTCACGTGCCTCCCGGCGCCGGGCGGCGCCACACGGCGCTGGGCGACGCCACACGGCGCTGGGCGACGCCACACGGAGGCGGGAGGCACCTGACCGGGTCTCAGACCGCCTCGCCGCCGCTCTGCGGGCGCGCCCTGATCCTGAACTCCAGCCGGGAGACGGACTCCTGCGCGGCCGTCACCGCGGCGTCGGCGGTGTCCGCCAGCGCCCGGACGCACGCCAGCCGTGACTCGGAGTCGACGAGCGCGCCGATCCTGGTGCCCGGCTCGGCGAGCACCGACACCTCGGTCACCCCCGGCACGGCCGCCGCCTCGTCCGTCCCGGTGACCGCGTCGAGGACGCCGGCCGTGTCGACCGAGGCGAACCAGACCGACGAGGCCCGGCTCGGCCGGTCCGCGGCGTCGAGGACGGCCCGGATGCCCGGCAGCACCCGCTCGCCGAGCGCCTGGCGGACCGCGCAGTCGTCGATGTCGACACCGGTGGCGTCCAGGGTCAGGTCCGGGATCCTGTCGCCGCCCATGCGGATGTGCGTCTCGATCAGCCGCGGTCCCCGGTCGGTGAGCACGATCTCGGTGTGCGTGGGCCCGTCGCGCACGCCGATGGCGTCGAGGATCCGCTCGACGTACGTCCCGATCTCCCGGCTCCGCTCGCCGGAGAGGCCGGCGGGCGAGACATGGCCCAGCTCGACGAAGCTCACCGGGTCGGAGTACTTGCGGGTGACGCCCACCACCGCGTGCTCGCCGGACTCGGAGAACGCCTCGACGCTGAACTGCGGTCCGTCGAAGAACTCCTCGACCAGCACGCCTCCTTCGGCCGAACCGGTACCGCTCCCGCCGGCCCGCTCCAGGGCCCGCTCCAGGTCGCTCTCGGACGCGACCTTGCTGACCCCGGCGCTGCCCGCGTTGGTCACCGGCTTCACGATGCACGGCAGGCCGTGCCGCCCCACGAAGGCGCGCAGCTCGTCCAGGTCCCGGACGCGCGCCGAGGCGGCGCCGTCGATTCCCCTCTCGCGCAGCCAGGCGCGCATCGCGGCCTTGTCGTGGGCCAGCTTCACGGTCCGTCTGCTGTGCGCGGGCAGTCCCAGGGCCTCGGCGATCGCCGCGTAGGGGTACTGGTCCGACTCACCGAACGAGCTGACGCGGGTGAACGGGTCGAACTTGTGCACCGCCATGGCCAGGTCGATCCACTCCTGCTCGGGGGCGTCCCTGCGGACGCAGATGACCCGGGCGTTCCCACCCGGTTCGCGGACCCGGCCGATGTAGGTGATGTCGCAGATCACCGTGGTCCGGGCCCCGGGCTCGGCGCGGCGGAGGCGAGGGGGGAAGTCGCGGCCCGGGCCGACGATCAGGATGTGCTCGGACATGCTCTGCCTCCTGGAGGACTGGGAAGGGCTGGGAACCGGGTCCGCGTGACGGCGGTGTGGCGGCCGGGAACGAGGCGGTGGGGAGTGCTGCGGGACCGCCGGCCGGTGGCACCTTCCGGGTCCCGCCGGTTCTGGGCCGCACACGCGAGCGCGGATCCCGGGAGCGGGCAGCGCTCCCGGGATCCGGGCACCCGGCGGCCGGAGGGCCGGGCGCCCCGCGGCCGGACGTCAGGCGGACGTGTGGCGGGCGCCGCCCTCGACGTGGATCGTCTCGCCGGAGACGAATCCGGCGCGCAGCAGCCACATCACCGTGTCGACGACGTCGTCGGTCACGCCGTGCCGTCCGACGAGGGTCCCGGCCGCGCTCCTGCTCAGCAGGGCGGCCTTGCCGTCACCGAGGCGGTCCCAGGCGCCCGAGTCCACGACACCGGGCGAGACGGCGTTGACCCGTACCGGCGCCAGGTCCGCCGCCAGGTGGCGCGCGGCGTACTCGACCGCGCCGTTGGTGACCCCCTTGACGAGGGACCCCGGCCCGGGACGCCGGCCGACCACACCGGAGAACAGCACCATCGACCCGGTCGGCCGCAGCACCGGTGCGAAGTGCTTGGCCACCAGCATCGGGCCGATCACCTTCGCCGTGAACGCGGCCACCAGCCTGTCCCGGTCCAGCTCGGCCGCGCGCACGTCGTGCGGCGCCGAACCGGTCGTCACGATGTGGTCGACCCCCTCCTCCAGCCGCTCCGCCGCGGCCGCGAGCGTCGACTCGTCCTGCAGGTCGACCCGTACCGCCCGGGCGCCGATCTCGCGCGCCAGCGCGTCGGCCGCGGTCAGGTCCCGGGCGCCGACCACGACGTCGTACCCGTCCTTCACCGCACGCCTCGCGACGGCCGCGCCGAGCGCCCGCGCACCGCCGATGACGAGGATCCGCTCCATGCGTCACGCCCTCTCGTAGGATCGGAGAGAACGGTATGGATTTGATACCGGTATCTTCAACGAAACTGGGGGCAGCGATGGGCAAGGCGTACAACGTGATGGCGGCGACCTGCCCGAGCCGCACGGTGCTGCACCGCATCGGCGCCCGCTGGACCGTGTTCGTCGTCAACGCCCTCGACGACGGGCCCCGCCGCTTCGGCGAACTGAAGGGGCACATCCGGGGCATCACCTCGAAGGCCCTGACCGAGACCCTGCGCTCCCTGGAGGCCGACGGGCTGATCAGCCGTCAGGAGTACGACGAGAACCCGCCCCGCGTCGAGTACGCACTGACGCCGCTGGGCCGTTCACTGCTCGGCCCGCTGCGCGCCATACGCCTCTGGGCCGAGGAGCACGTCCCGGACATGGAGATGGCCCGGGCCCGCCGGACGGTCCGCTGAGCCGGACCCCGGCAACAGGGTGCGTACCGGCGGGCGTTGCCGCGGCCCCGGGAGCGGCGTCGCAGGGAGCGCCGGGACCTCTCCCCGGCATCGGCCGGAGCCCCGGGCGGATCTCGGCGCACCGCAACTCCTGTGCAGGGTGGGCGCCTTGGTGCCGCTGCCGCCGTGGCGCGCCGACGTCCCGCCGACCCTAGCCGGAACGGCGGTGCGCCGGTGCGGCGTCCCCGCTCCGGCTACTGTCGGGGGGACCCGTGGCACCCGCGTGCCGCCCCGCGCGCCCCTTCGAAGGACGTCGATGACCGAGCACGACCGGCCGGCCCCGGCCCTCGTCCGCGCCCAGGACGGCACCGCGCTGGCCCACCAGCACCGCGGGGAGGGGCCGCCGCTGGTGCTCCTCGCCGGGCAGGCGAACGACCACCACTGGTGGGACGGCGTGCGCGAGGACTTCCACCCCCTGCGCTCCACGGTCACCCTGGACACGCGCGGCACGGGGGACAGCGACAAGCCCCAGGGGCCGTACTCCATCGGGCGGTTCGCGGACGACGTCGTCGACGTGCTGGACGCGCTCGGCATCGCGCGCGCCGACGTGTACGGCACCTCGATGGGCGGCCGGGTCGCGCAGTCGCTCGCGATCCGCCACCCGGAGCGGGTCCGCCGGCTGGTCCTGGGCTGCACCTCCCCGGGCGGTGCGCACGCGGTGGAGCGCGACGCGTCGGTCCGGCGGTCCCTCGCCCGGCCGGACGCGGAGGCCGTGCGCGAGGTGCTCGCCGATCTGATGTACTCACCCGGCTGGCGGGCCGCGAACCCGGGCCCCTACCGGACCCTCGGTGACCCGCGGATGCCCGCCCACGCACGCCGCGGCCACCTGGTGGCCAGCAACGCGCACGACGCCTGGAACGATCTGCCGCGCATCGCGGCCCCCACCCTGATCCTCCACGGCGACCAGGACCGGCTGACCCCGTCGGACAATCTCCGGTTGCTCGCCTCCCGCATTCCCGGTGCCCGCACCCACCTCTTCCCGGGCGCCCGGCACGCCTATTTCGAGGAGTGCCGGGCCGAGGCCGGGGAACTGGTGCGGAGGTTCCTCAGCGAGGGGGACTGACCGTCAGCGCGGGTCTCTCCGGTCGGAAAGGCACCGCTGCGGGATAGGCCAGAGGACCGGAATACAGGGCGTAGAGGGCGGCCTGGGTACGGTGGGTGGCGCCGATCTTCGAGTAGATACTGCTAAGGTGATTCTTCACGGTCTTCTCGGATATGTTGAGATTCCGGGCGATGAGTCGATTGCTCAACCCCAGGGCCAATAGGCCGAGTACGCTCTGTTCACGTGCGGTGAGAGCGGGGTCGGCGGACAGGGTCCCTTTTTCACGGACGGTCATGGACACCGGAGCGCACGGAGCCGCTTCCCCGGGGTCGGTGAGGCCGGTGTCCCGGGCATAGAGGGCCGCCTGTATGCGGTCGGTGGCGCCGATCTTCGGGTAGATGCTGCTGAGGTGGTTCTTCACGGTCTTCTCGGATATGTCGAGGTTCCGGGCGATGAGCCGGTTGCTCAACCCCTGTGCCAGTAGGCGGAGTACCTCTAACTCCCGGCACGTCAGTTCCATGACCGGTGCTTCTTCCACGTCCTGCCTCTCCTCGCGTCTCCCGAAAGGGGCATGGGAAAGAAGTCCAAGGACTTCGTTCACCCGGCATGCTGCCGCTGGATGGTGAGCGCCGGCGAGTCACCCGGCGGGCGACGGCCGCAGCAGTCAGTCCGGCGTCCGGCCCGGCCGGGCCGCGCGGGCCCGGGAAGCGCGGCACGCCGGTGGGGCGGTCCGGGGAGGAGGAGGGGGAAGAGGGGGCCGGACAGGGCATGACGCCGTGGTCCGGACCGAGGCGGAGACCGGTGGACCGGTGTCACCGGGCGGCGCGGAGGCGGAGGCGCTCCGGCGCCGGGCGAGGAGCCTGCGGCCCGTCGGCCGGTGGCCGCGACGGTCTTCCGCCGGACGGGGGCTTCCCGTTCCGGAAGCCTCGCCGGGATTCACGGAACCCGGCGGATCGACGGAAAGCGCGAGCGGGCATAACTGCAATGAAATCTCCCCCCGTGTGCATACGCCATTTCGTTCGCAGGACGAAATCAATGGTAGGCGCAGTCTATGGGGAGCATTCCATGACCGCCGTCAAATCGCAACGGTGATCGTATGGTCGGTCCGTCGTCCATGGGCGTCGTCCGCGGGGTGCCCGAGGGGACAACGGAGTTGCCGGGCGGACTCCGGGCCGGCGAACCCGGCTCCCTTTCCCGGCAATCCGGGAACGTGCCGCGAGGGCGGACTCCCGCAATCCCGAGGGCCGCGACCGACCCCCCCGGGGGGATTGCGGGAGTCCGCGCGGGCGAGGGTGCCGGCGGCAGGCCGTGCGGGCCGCCGCGGCCGGGCCTCACCCGCGCCGGTCGCCCACGATCTTCAGCAGGCGGTCGTTCGCCTCCGGAGTGCCGACGGTGATCCGCACCCCCTCGTCGCCGAAGGGGCGCACCATGACGCCCTCCGCCTCGCACGCGTCGGCGAACGCGCGCGAACGCGGACCGAGACGCAGCCACACGAAGTTGGCCCGGCTGTCGGGAACCGTCCAGCCCGCGGTCCGGAGCGCGTCGGTGACCCGGGCGCGCTCGGCCACCAGGGTCCTTACCCGCTCCATCAGTTCGGGCTCCGCGTCCAGCGAGGCGCGCGCGGCGGCCTGGGCGAGTCCGCTGACGCCGAACGGCACCGCGCAGGCCCGCAGCGCGGCCGCGACCGGCGGATGCGCGACCGCGTAGCCGACGCGCAGCCGCGCCAGCCCGTACGCCTTGGAGAAGGTGCGCAGAACGGCGAGGTTGGGACGCCCGCGGTACAGCTCGACGCCGTCGGGGACGCCGGGATCGTCGACGAACTCGCGGTACGCCTCGTCGAGCACCACCAGCACATGGCCGGGTACCCGGTCGAGGAAGCGCTCCAGCTCGTCGCGGCGGACCGCCGTGCCGGTCGGGTTGTTGGGGTTGCACACGATGACCATGCGGGTGCGGTCCGTCACCGCGTCGGCCATGGCCTCCAGATCGTGCCGCTCGTCGCGCAGCGGAACCTGCACGGACGTCGACCCGTTGGCCCAGGTGAGCTGGGGATACGCCTCGAACGACCGCCAGGCGAACACCACTTCGTCGCCCTCGCCCGCCGCGGCGCGCAGCAGGTCCCTGGTGACGCCGAGGGACCCGGTGCCGGGCACGATGTGCTCCGGGGGCACCGCGAGCGCCTCCGACAGCCGGGTGACCAGGTGCCGGCCGGCGGGATCGGGATAGCGGTTGACCCGCTCCAGTTCCTCGCGCAGCACGGCGACGACCGACGGCAGCGGCGGATAGGGGTTCTCGTTCGACGACAGCTTGTCCACCCGGTCGCTGGGAGCGGCTCGGCCGGGGACGTAGCGGGGCAGCCCGGAGACATCGGCGCGCAGCCGGGGGGCAGGTGTGGCGGGCATCAAGAGGACTTCCTGAACGGGGGAGCGGACGGGGCGTGCGGGGCGTCGTGCGTCGGGGCGGTGAATGCCCCCGGGGCCTCTCCGGCCGGGCCCGGCGGTGCGCGGTGCCGCGGCGGCGCGCACCACCGGGGATGCCGGGGGGCGGGTCAGCCGACGGGCGCGGCGGGCACGGTCTCCTCCTCGACGGCCGTGGCCCGCACCCCCGCCCTGGCGAACTCCTCCAGGAACGTGGGGAAGGACAGCCGGACGTCCTCGAAGCCGGAGAACCGGTTGGCCGACCCCATGCGCAGACCCGCCACGAACAGCGACATGAAGATGCGGTGGTCGCCCCAGCTGGAGAGCGTCACCCCGCCGGGGTAGGTCCGCGCGCCGCGGACCAGGAAGCCGTCGCAGATCCCGTCGTCGTACAGGACCTCGATGTCCACGCCCGCACGGGTCAGTTCGGCGGCCATGGCCTCGATCCGCGACGCCTTGTGGAAGCGGGTGAGGCGTCCGCCGGTCACCCGCAGACTGCCCTGCACGTAGGCCCCGAGGGCGGCGAGCGTGGGCACGATGTTGGGGCAGTCCCGGGTGTCCACCTCGAAGTCGCCGCACATGCTTCCCGGCGGGTTGTCGACGGTCAGCGACGAGGTGGCCCGGTCGAAGGTGACGCTCACCCCGAGCCGCTCCAGGATCGGGACGATCGCGAACTCGCCCTGCATGCTGTCGCCGTACACGTTGGTCAGGACGGTCCGGCCCGGGAAGAGCGCGGCGGCGGCCAGCAGGTACGAGGCCGAGGTGTAGTCCTCGTGGATGGTGAAGTCCTGGGCCTGGTAGGCGGAGGGCTCCACCTGGTAGCGGCGCATGTCCTCCGAGGCGGTGACCTTGATGCCCGCTTCGGTGAGGCTGGCCAGCGTCTGCCGCACGTACGACTGGGAGTAGACCTCGCCCGTCACCTCGATCTCCACCGGCCCGTCGGCCAGCGGCGCGGCGAACAGGATGGCGGTGATGAACTGCGAGCTGATGTCGCCCGGGAGCCGGCAGGTGCCGCCCTTCAGGCCGCCTCCCCAGTTGACGACCGGGGCCTGGTCCTCGCCGACGATCGACTCGATGTCCGCGCCGAGTTCGCGCAGCGCCCGCAGCAGGGGCTCCATCACCCGGTTGCGCAGGGTCGCGTCACCCGTGACGACGACCGCCGACGGCTGCGCCGAGGCCAGTGCCGTCACCACGCGGAACACCAGGCCCGACCCGCGGGACTGGATGACGCGCCCGATGCGCGGGGACGACTGGCCGATGCCCTGGATCTCCAGGAAGTCGTCGTGCTCGGTTATCGTGGCGCCGATGGCACGGCACGCGTTCTTCATGGTCTCCGTCTCGTCGCAACGGAGGTCGTTGAACACCCGTGAGGTGCCGTCGGCCAGGGTGCCGACCAGAATCGCCCGTTGCGTCTCCGGTTTCGAAGAGGGAACTCGGAATGTTCCGGAAAAGGAATCGACCGGATCAACCTTCAGCAGCATCCTCGTATCTCCCATTTCCCATCCTTCGCCATCCGAAACCTTCGCAGGCGATGTGGTTTTGACGTCCGGGCCAGGCGATATCAGCGGAGCGGGGACATGTCGTCCCGCCGCTTGGCACTGAAGTGTCGGGGGCAGTTCGGAAAATCTCTCCTGCCGCGCAACGACAACCCGCCTCCGGCAGTGGGGGCGCGATAGTCATTCTGTGTCCCGTGTGACGCGGGGGCAATAGGCCGATGATCCCATGGCGTTTTCGTCGCGCGGCGGCCCGACGATCCCGTACCGCTCACGCCAGAATGCGGAAGTCCCTCTCGTAATAGACCATGGGGGTCGCCGTGTCCCCGCCCAGGCGTGCGTCCGACACCCGGCCGATCAGGATCATGTGGTCCCCGGCCGGATACCGGGCGTGCACCTCGCAGTCCAGTTCGGCCAGCGCGCCCGCCACGGACGGCAGGCCGCCGGGCGTACGGGACAGGCCCTCCTGGGCGAACTTGTCGGTGCCCCTGGTCGCGAACCGCTGGGCCAGTGGCCGGTGCTCGGGGCCCAGCACGCTGACCGCGAAGTGCCCGCAGGAGTCGAACGCCTCGAAGGAGTCGGCCGAGTTGGCCAGGCAGACCAGGACCAGGGGCGGCTGCAGCGACACCGAGCAGAACGAACTCGCCGTGAAACCGCGCGGCAGCCCGCCGTCGCCCACCGTCGTCACCACCACGACCCCGGCGGCGAAGCGCGCCATCGCCGCCCGGAAGTCGTCGGAGCCCGCCCGCCGTACCGTCTCCGCCGTCACGGCAGCACCCCATCCTGTCCCGCGGGACCCGGTCCGGGTCCCGAAGCCTGTCGCGGGGCCGTGTCCCGGCCGCGTGCGGCACGGGCGACCTCCGCGGAGCGGGAACGCGTCGCCCAACCGCTTGGCGCTCATCTGTCGGCGCGGCAGGGGAAGTGCCTCCCGGCGCGCGGCGTAAGCCCTCCTCCGGCGGCAGGGGGCGACAGGAATTCTGTGCCGCGGGTGGCCGGTTCGCAATAGGCCCATCTGCCCATGGCGTTTCCGTCCCGACGCCCCCTCCGCACCCCGTCCCGGCGGCCAGGCCGGTGCACTCGGACAGCCATTCGCGGCGGGCCGGCATGGACCGGTCCCGCGCCGGACACGGCGCCCACGGGCTTCGCGGCCGGACGGTACGGGGTAATCGAAGGGGCCTGTCGGTGAGGGGCGGCGACCGCACCGTCCGCGATGAACCGCGGCCATTCGGCGCCACCGGGACTTCCCGTTCCGGGCCGGTCCGTGCGTCCGCCCTCCGTTGCGCCGGGACCTAGGTCCTATTCTGGCCAGACGGGTCCCGTGCGAGGCTGTGGCAGCGGTAAAAGCGCGTCGGAGCCTTTCCCGGAATTCAAGTCCTGGTTCGCCATCCGGTTTCGAAAGGCCCGGCGATGCCGTCAACCGGCCGGCCCGGCCGGGCACGACCATAAAGCCCGTGAACCGTGAGGACGACATTCATGTCCGGCGCAATCCTGTTCCTGACCCGCTGGCCCCTCTACGAGGACGAGCGACGCTGGGAGAACCGCCTCGCCGCCCCCGAGGTCGTCTTCGACCCGCGGACCGACCGGGTCACGTACGTGTGCGACGAGGGCGGCCGCAGCGGGGTGCCCGCCGACGCCGAACGGGTCCATGTCGTGGCGGACTTCGGTGATCTGGACGGCGTGCTGGAGCGCGTGGACGCCATCGTCCGCGACGAGGGCCCGTTCGACCATGTCATCGGCTTCTCCGAAATGCTCCTCGACCTCGCGGCGACCCTGCGCGAGCGCCACGGCGTCCCGGGCCCCGGTCCCGAGGAGACCTCCCGGTTCCGCGACAAGACGGTCATGAAGGAGACGCTGTCCCGGGCCGGCCTGCGGGTGCCGCGCTGGGCGTCCTGCCGCACCGAGGAGCAGGTCCTCGCGGCCGCCGAGGAGTTCGGCTACCCCGTGATCGTCAAGCCGGTGCGGGGGGCGTCCAGCCAGGGCGTGCGCGAGGTCGCCTCGGCGGCGGAGCTGCGGGCGCTGTGCGCCGAACGGCCCCTGAGCGAGCTGGAGATCGAGGAGTACGTCCGGGGCGACATCCTGCACGTCGACGGTGTGCTGGACGCCGAGGGCAAACCGCTGTTCCTGTGCACCTCGCGCTATCTCTCCACCTGCCTGGACTTCGAGCGCCTGGGCGAACCGCTCGGCTCCGTCTTCCAGACCGATCCCGCGGTGCGCGAACGCTGCGAGGACTTCGCCGTGCGCTGCCTGTCCGCGCTCGGCCTGCGGAGCTCCGCCTTCCACCTCGAACTCTTCGACACCGGCGACGAGTTGGTGTTCCTGGAGGTCGGAGCCCGGGTGCCGGGCGCCGACGTCTCGTACGTCATCCACGACGTGCACGGGGTGAACCTGTTCCGGCTGTGGACCGACGTCCTGCTCGGCCGGCCGGTGGACCTGCCGGTCCCCGACCGGGCGCTGAGCGGCGGATGGCTGATCGTCCCGGGCCCCCGGCCACTGCCCCGGACGGTCACCGCCGCCACCCCGCTCCTCGGCCGAGTGCCCCATGTGTACCGGGAACTGGTGCCGAGGCCGGGTGAGGTGCTGGTCTCGCGTCCCGGCTCGTACGCCACGCTCCAGGGCGGCCGGTTCCTCTTCCGGGGCGGCACCCAGGAGCAGATCGAGGCGGCCGTGCGCCGGGCGCGTGCGGAGTACCGCCTGACCACCGAGCCCGTCCCGTAGAGCGGCCGGACATCTCGTACCACCAGCAGTCGAACCATCGAGTCCGTGGAGGAAGACGTGGGTCAGTTGAGCCATGCGGAGCTGGTCGAGAAGAGATTCGTGTTGTTCGCCGAGGGCTGCCTGGGGCTCTTCACGAGCAAGATCGCGGCCTCCCTGATCCGCTACAACGGGGACCGCTGCGTCGCCGTGATCGACAGCCGCAAGGCCGGCCAGACCGTCCAGGACGTCCTCGGCTACGGCGGCCCGATCCCCATCGTCGGCCGTGTCGAGCAGGCCCTCGACCTGCACCCCGAGGTCCTGATCGTCGGCAAGGGACTGCACTCCGCCGAACTGCCCTCCGGCTGGAAGCCGCACCTCCTCGCGGCCGTCCGGAACGGCCTCCACGTGATCAACTCGATCCACTTCCGCCTCGCCGACGACCCGGACATCGCCCGTGCCGTCCGCGAGCGGGGCGTCACCGTCTGGGAGACCAAGGACTCCCCGCCCGTGCCGCTCAACCGGGCCCGCGTCCTGGACCTGGACACCTGGGTCGTCCACACCTGCGGCAGTGACTCCAACATCGGCAAGAAGACCGCCGCCCTGGAGATCTGGAAGGAGGCCGGACGCCGCGGCATCCCCACCGGCTTCGCCGCCACCGGCCAGAGCGGCATGCTGATCTCGGGCCACGGCGTCGCGGTCGACGGCGTGCCCGGCGACTTCATGGCCGGCGCCGTGGAGCAGGCCGTCCTGGGGGCGGCGGCGGGCAACGAGTGGGTCGTCGTCGAGGGCCAGGGGTCCCTGAACCACATCGGGTTCAGCAGTGTCGCCCTCGCCATCCTCCACGGCTCCCTGCCGCACGCCCTGGTCTTCTGCCACCGCCTCGGCGCCGAGCGCACCAAGGTCTGGGACACGCCCATCATCCCCATCCCCGAGCTGATCCGCATGAACGAGGAGCTCACCGTCTTCGAACGGCCCGCCAAGGTCGCCGCCGTCAGCGTCAACAGCTTCGGCTTCAGCGACGAGGACTACCGCCGCGAGGCCGAGAAGCTGGAGGCCGACACCGGACTGCCCGTCGTCGACCCGCTCCGCGACGACGGCGCCGCCCGGCTCGTGGACGCCCTGCGTGCCCACCAGTTCGAGACCGCGGACCGGCGGGCGGCCGCGGCCCGCCTGCGCTGAGGGCGGTCCCGGACCTTCGAGGAGATGCACAGATGAAGAGAGCGATCCTGCTCCTCCTGCACCTAGGCAAGTCGTACACCGAGGAGATCGCCGCGGCCACCGCCGGTCTCGGCCTGTCCCTCGTCGGACTCAGCTCCCGGCCGGGCGCCCCTGAGGTCCTCGACGGGACCCGCCGCCACCTGGCGGACTGCGTGGTCACCGAGGAGACCGAACTGCGCTCCGGCGACGTCGAGAAGGCCGTCCGCGAGTTCACCGACCGGGGCTACCGGGTCGAGGCCGTGCTCGCCTCCTTCGAGGGCTACCGGCTCCTGATGGCCGAGTTCAACGAGCGGCTCGGCGCACGCGACTCCGGCGAGGCCGCGCTCCGCCTCTGCCTCGACAAGTACGAGCTGCGCCGCCACCTCTTCGCCGAGGGACTGAGCGAGGTGCGGGTCAGCCCGGTCGTCCCCGGCACGACGCCCGAACTCGACCCGTCCGCACGCTGGTTCGTCAAGCCGGTGCGCGGCGCCTCGTCCTTCGCGACCTTCGTCCTGGAGGACGTCGCCGACCTGGCCGACCTGCCCGCGCTCCAGGAGCAGATGCTCGCCGACCGGCGCATGAAGGCGATCTTCATGGACCGGTACGACTTCCTCGTCGAGGAGTACGTCGAGGGACCGGAGTTCAGCTTCGAGACCGTCGTCGTCGACGGCCGGGTCCACCACCTGTGCGTCCACGAGAAGGCCCGGGTGGAACGCCTGGAGCGGACCACCCTGGAGGGGATGTCGGTCAGCCCGCCCGCGAGCATCGGCCGTGAACTCGTCCTGGAGGCGGCCGACCACGTCACCCGCTGCCTGACCGCGCTGGAGGAACGCGGGCTGACCGCCGGAACCTTCCACATCGAGGTCAAGTACTGGGAGTCGAGGAAGCGCTGGGAGATCATCGAGATCAACCCCCGGATGGGCGGCAGCCTCATCAACCCCAGCACCCGCACCGTCACCGGGTACTCCCTGCTCGACCTGTGGACCGAGTCCCTGGTGCTGCCCGACGGCGAACTGGACGCCTTCTGCGACCGGCTCACCCGCGCCTCCCAGGTGGAGGCGCTGCGCACCGGCGCGCCCACCCGGGCGACCGTGTTCCTCAGCAAGTACGGGGAGAAGGGGCGGACCATCGACGAGATCCGCTTCGATCCGCCCGCCCGGCCGCCCCGGATCCTGCGCCTGCACGTGGCGGAGGGAACCGAACTCGACGCGTCCGACCGGGGGATCTGCCTCATGGACGCCCTGTGGGACGTGGCGGCCGACGACCTCGTGGCCGAGACCGCCTTCCTCGACCGGCACGCCGAGGAACACTTCCACGTCCGCTACCGCTGACCCCGGCGGCCCCGGCCCCCACCCCGGGCCGGCCCGGGCCGACGACCGCCCCGGGCGCCGCCGCCACCGTGCCGGGCGCCACCACGACCTGACCCTTCCGTGAACGTCTCCCGGCGAACCCTCTTGTTAAGGAGAACGCGATGAACCGCGTGCAGAACAGCGGGATCAACCACCCGAAGCCGCTCTTCAACGAGGAGCAGAGCCGTCTGAAGAAGGCGGAACTCGACCGCTACATGGACAAGAAGATGGCGGAGTGGAAGGCCACCGTCCCCTTCGCCTCCCACCTGAGCGAGCCCGAGCTGCACCAGGCGTACTACCGCCGCACCCTCATCGAGCACGTGTGGCGGATCCGCCTCTCCCGGGTCAGCCAGTCCAAGGCCATCTACAAGATCGCCCAGGTCTCGCCCCGGGCCGCCCGCGACTACGCGCAGTACCAGGCCGAGGAGATGCTGCACGACAAGCTGTACATCAGCGACGCCGAGGCCGCCGGCGTCACCGAGGAGGAGATCCTCGCCACCGAGCCCTACCTCTCCACCCGCCTCTTCGAGGGCTTCTTCTACTTCGCCCTGGAGCACGAGTCGGCGCTCGCCCCGGTCGTCTCCAACTACCTCGTCGAGTACACCCAGGTGAAGCTCCAGCCGGCCATCGTCGACAACCTCCAGAAGCGGCTCGGCAAGGAGAACGTCAAGGGCCAGGCCGCCCACCTCCACGTCGACACCACCGAGGACCACTCCCAGGAGATGTGGGACATCCTCCGCCAGCTGATCTTCACCGAGGAGGACTTCCAGCAGGTGTTCAAGTACATCGACGACGTCCAGGAGATCCTCGCGATGTTCTTCCGCGAGATCTACCAGGACACCGTCGCCAAGCACGCGGAGGCCGTCGCCGCCGTGTGACCCGCACGCCCCGGACGTACCGAAGACCGGACCGGCACCCGGGGATCCCGCGGCCCGGGGGGACCGGTCGGGAGCTCAACGGGGACGGCCCGCGTCCCCGCCCCGAGGCCGCGGCGGGTCCGGCGGGCGTTCCCCGCCCGCCGGACCCGCACCGACCGCACCCCCGGCGCACCCCCGACGCCCAGCAGAGAGGAAACCGCGAATGTCCGCCCCCGACACAGCCGCGCTCGTCAAGGAGTACCGCGAGAACGGCTTCGCGGTCGCCGAGCGGCTCTTCGACCAGGACGAGGTCGCCGAGCTGAACACCGCCATCACCGAGGTCCTGGCCGTCCCGGACATCGGCTCCGTCGCCGAGGTGGAGCCGGGCGACAACAGCATGGCCCGCCGGATCTGGGCGCCCACCAAGCAGCACACCGCCTTCGAGCGGGCCGCCGCCCACCCCGGGCTGCTCGACCACGTCGAGGCACTCATCGGCCCCGACATCCTGTTCCACTACAGCAAGCTCCACCTCAAGGCCCCGCAGGTGGGAAGCGTCGTGGACTGGCACCAGGACTTCGCCTACTACCCCCACACCAACACCGACCTGGTGACCGCCCTCCTCTACCTGGACGACACCACCACCGAGAACTCCGCCCTCCAGGCCGTCCCCGGCTCCCATCTGCGCGGCCTCGCCGACCACTACGTCGACGGCTTCTTCCGCGGCAAGGTGGTGGGCGCGGACGCCCCCGACCCCGCGCACGCCGTGGCCATCGAGGCGCCCGCGGGCAGCGTGGTCTTCATCCACCCGCTGCTCCTGCACTACTCCTCCCCGAACCGCTCCGACCGGTTCCGCCGCGCCTTCCTGCCGGCCTACCGGGCGGCCGACGCCTACCCGATCCACTTCGGCGCGCACGCCGGCCACAACGAGGCCGGGGTCAAGCTGCTGCGCGGCTCCGTCTCGGACACGGCACGCGTGGAGGGCGGGACCTGGCGCCTCCCGCTCGCGGAGCGCCCCTTCGGCTCCCTCTTCCAGCTCCAGGAGGGCGCCGGGGACGGCGCGGCGGCCACCGGGTACGCCACTCCGGAGGACGCGGAGTGACGGCCCCGTGAGCCTGCCGGACGCGACGGTCGTCCGCGCCTGCCTGAGGGGCGGCGCGGGCGGCAGTCCCACGGCCGTCGTGCTGGAGGACGGCACGGCCGGACCGCCGCCGGACGCGGACGCGGGGCGACGGGCCGCCGCCGCACGGGGCACCTCGCACGCCGTCTTCGTACGCCGCGCCGGCGACACGACCGACCTGCGGTTCTTCACCGCGGAGGGGGAACTGCCCGCCTGCGGCCACGGCACGGTCGCCGCCCTCGCCCTGCTCATGGCCCGGCACGGCGGCACCGGCCCCTACCGGGCAACCCTGCGGGCCGGGGGACGCGTCTTCGCCGGACGGGCCGAACGGGACGGCGAGCTGATCACCGCCGACTTCGACGCCGGACCGGTCGGCCTGCGCGAACCCACCCCGGCGGAACGCGCCCTCGTCCTTCCGGCCCTCGGTCTCGCGCCGGACGAGACCGGGCCGGACGTACGGATCGCCGGCCTGGGGCGCGAACGCGTGCTGGTGCCGGTCCGCACACGGGCCGCGCTCACCGCGCTGCGCCCGGACCTCGACCGCCTCCGGGCGGCCTGCGACCGGTTCGGCCTGCTCGGCGCGTACGTCCACTCGGAGCCCACGCCCGAGGGCAGGCTCGCGGCACGGATGTTCGCCCCGTCGATCGGCGTTCCGGAGGACATGGCCAACGCCAACGGCACCGCCTGTCTCGCCGCGTCCCTCGCCGGCCGGGGCATCCACCGGATCGCCGTCGACATGGGCGACGCCCTCGGCGGCCACGCCACCGTCACCGCCACGGCGGGCCCGGACCTGCGAGTCGAACTCGGCGGCACCGCACGGGTCCTGGCGGAGCAGGACCATCAGATGTCGAGCAACGGAAGGTGAGAACGTGGTCGCCAGCAGCTTGTCGAGCCACCCGCGGTCGGACGCGGACGAACTGAGAGTGCACTGGAACTCCCCGCTCAGCGGACAGCAGAAGGCGACGGGAAAGTACGGGACCGGACGGCTCGACTTCGACGCCATCGTCGAGTTCGCCCAGGAGGCCGACGAACTGGGGGTCGACTCGCTCCTCATGGGGATCGGCTCCCACATGCCCGATCCGCTCCCGGTGCTCGGCGCCCTCGTCCGCGAGACCGAACGCGTCAAGTTCCTCCTCGCCTACCGTCCCGGACTGATCTCACCGACGCTTTTCGCCCAGGTGATCAACACGGTCTCGTGGATGTCGGACGGGCGGATCTCGCTCAACCTGGTCGCCGGCACCTCCCCGGCCGAACAGGCGTACTACGGCGACTTCCTCGCGCACGACGAACGCTACGCGCGCTCCAACGAGTTCCTGGACATCCTCCACGGATTCTGGCGCGGCGAGAGCCCGCTGTCGTACAAGGGCGAGCACTACCGCATCGAGGACGCGCGGATCGGCCTGGGGTACCAGGGCGGGGGCCGCCCCGAGATCTACATCAGCGGGGCGTCCGAGGTGGCGCAGCAGACCGCCGTGCTGCACGGGGACTGCTGGCTGCGCTACGGCGACACCCCCGAGGGAATGGCCGCGGCGGCGAAGTCCGTCCTGACGCAGGGCCGCCGGGTGGGGACCCGGATGCACGTGCTGGCGAGGGAGAGCCGCGTCGAGGCGCTGGCGGCCCTCGCCGACCTGATGGGCGAACCCGACGAAGAGCACCGGAAGATGATCGCGGCCGCTGTCGCCTCCTCCGATTCCGTGGCGGTGAACACCTCCTTCCGGCTCGCCGAGTCCGCGGAGTCCGACTGGCTCTCTCCCATGCTGTACTCCGGCGCCGTGGCGTACCGCGGCGGACCGGCCCTCTGCGTGGTCGGGAGCTACGAGGAGGTCGCGGCCTATCTCCATGAGTACAAGGCGGCCGGGATCAGCGAGTTCATCTTCTCCGGCTGGCCGACGCGGGAGGAGATGCGGATCTTCTACACCCGGGTGCTGCCGCTGCTGCGCCGGCACGAGCGCGCCGGCGCAGCAGCGGCGGACGGCGTGACGGCTCCGGCCGGTGGCGCCTGACCGGGGCGGACGACGCCGCCGACGGGAAGCGGCCCGGGGCGTCGCTCCGGGGCGCCCCGGACCGCCTCGTCGGCCCTCCGGTACCCGTCCGGCGGGCCGTCGGTCCCCGCCGCCGGGGAAGCCCGCCGGGGGAGGCCGTCGTCCTCGCCGGTGCGGCGGACGGGGACGGCCTTGCGGCCCGGACTCCCGCCCTTCCCCCGGACTTCCGCCGTGCCGGCCGCGCGCGACGGCGCCGGTGACCGGAGCGGCGCGGAGGGGGCCCGCCCCGGCCGCCCGCGCACGAGCGGCCCGGACGGGCCGGCCGTTCGCCACGAGGCGACCGTGCCGGTGCTGAGCGCCGGACGGCGGTCCTCGTTTCCCTCGAACCCGGCGTCGGAACCGCCGGATCCCCCGCGCGGGCCGACGCGGCCCGGGGCGCGTGCCACGCCGTGCGCGGGCCCGTCCCGCGGCCTCCACCCGGGACCCGGTCCACCGCGCCCCTCGTGCCCCGTCCACCGCGTCCCCCGACCGCCGCGTCCCGCTGACCGGCCCCTCCGCGACGGGCCCGGATCCGCTCGTACCCGGCCCGGGGGAGAGGCGCGATGCGGCCCCCGCCGGGGATTCGACACCCGGCCGTGGAGTCGCACCTCCCCCGGGAACCCGTTCCCGCCCGCCGTCATCTTCCCCCCCGACGACCGAGGCCATGAGGGGGAATGTCCGTGCGGCACATCGCGCACCGCGGGGAATCGGGGACACTGGCGTTCGCTGTACTCGGGCCGCTGCGGATCCGTGGCGGCGGTGCGGGGGAGGCGGCCGAGATCAAGCCCGGCTCGCCCCAACAGCAGGCGGTGCTGGCGCAGTTGCTGCTCCGGCCGGGGCTGGGCGTGCCCATGTGGGATCTCGTCACCGGGGTCTGGGGCGACGACCCGCCGGACGGGGCCATCGCCAACCTGCGGACCTACGCCTGGCGGCTGCGGAGGCTGCTGGAGCCGGACCCGGCCGCGCCGCGGATCCTGGTGTCGGCGGGCGACGGCTACCAGTTCGACCTCCCCGGCCGCTCCGTCGACGCCCTCCGGGCCGCGGAGCTGGCCGAACGGGCCACCGCCGCCCGCGCGGCCGGCCGGCACCACGAGGCCGCCGACCTCGTGGCGACCGCCCTCGGCCTGTGGCGGGGCGAGCCGCTGGCCCGGGTGCCGGGGCCGTTCGCCGACCTGCAGCGCGAGCGCTGGGGCGAACTGCGCACGGTCCTGCTGGAGGAGAAGTACGACCTGGAGCTGGCGCGGGGCCGCCACCACGGGGTGGTCCCCGAGCTGATCGCGCTCACGGGAGAGCACCCGGGGCGCGAGCGGCTGCACGGGCTGCTGATGCGCGCCCTGCACGCCACCGGGCGCCGCAGCGAGGCACTCGCGCTGTTCCAGCGGGTCCGCCGCACCCTGATCGAGGAACAGGGGATGGAGCCGGGCCGGGAGCTGACCGCCGTGCACCACCGGATCCTGGAGGAGGCGGACGGCGGGTCCGAGGCGTACGTTCCCGCGCCCGGCGGCGGTTCGGCGCCGGTTCCGGTCTCCGCTCCCGGCGTCGGCTCCGCCACGGACTTCGCCGCCGGCACCCCTGCGACGACGCCCGCGGACGAGGGCGCCGACCCCGAATCCGGCTCCGCGTCCGCTCCCGTACCGGACGCGTCCGTGCCCGGCACATGGCCGGCCGGGCCCCTGCCCGCCGCGGAGCGGGGCCCGGTCGAGCCGGCCGCCGGGCCCAAGCGCCGCTCCGTACCCGCCCAACTCCTGCGGTCCGTACCCGATTTCGTCGGTCGCAGCGGAGAAGTGGACACGTTATGCGCGTTACTGACGGCAAGGGACCGCAGGAGCCTGCCGCTCGCCGCCGTCTCCGGCATGGGCGGCATCGGCAAGACCTCGCTCGCGCTGCACGTGGCACACCTGGTGCGCGGACACTACCCCGACGGTCAGCTCTACGCCGACCTGCGCGGCATGGACCCGGACCCCGAGGACCCCGCCATCGTGCTGGGCGCCTTCCTCGACGGGCTCGGCCACCCCCCGCACCTGCTCCCCGACACCGTCGACGCGCGTGCCCGGCTGCTGCGCACCGTCCTCGACGGCCGCCGGGTGCTCATCGTGCTGGACAACGCGGCCGACGCCGCGCAAGTGCGCCCCCTCGTGCCCGGCGCGCCCGGGTGCGCCGTCCTCGTGACCAGCCGCGCCCAACTGCCCAGCCTGGAGGGCGCGGTGCAGCTCGGCCTGGGCCGACTGCTGCCCGAGGACGCGGCCACCCTGGTCGGCAGCATCATCGGCCCCGGCCGGCTCGATGCCGAACGCCCCGAGGTCGAGGCGCTCGTCGACGCCTGCGGACAGCTTCCCCTGGCCACCCGGATCGTGTCCGCCCGCCTGGCGGCCCGGCCGGGCTGGCCCATCGCGGCGCTGACGGCCCGGCTGCACGACGAGGCCCGGCGGGTGAGCGAGCTGAAGGCGGGAGACCTGGCCGTCGAGGCGGCCTTCGACCTCAGCTACCGGCACCTGCCCGCGGTCCAGGCCCGGGCCTTCCGGCTGATCGCGGTGGCCACGGCCGCGGACCTGGGCCCGCAGGCCGCCGCCGCCGTGCTCCGGACCGACGCACACGACGCCGAGGACCTGCTGGAGGCGCTGGTCAGCGTGTCCATGATGGAGTCGCCGGCGCCCGGCCGGTACCGCATCCACGACCTGTTGCGCGTGTTCGGACGGGCGCGGGCCCGCGCCCACGACCCGGCGGAGGCCGACCGGGCCTGGGAGAGCCTGCTGGACCATCTGCTCGCCACCGCCCGCAACGCCTTCGCCCGGCTGGTGCCCGGCGACGCGATGGCCGGATCGCTGACGCCGTCCGGCGCGGCCGGTGTGGAGTTCACCGACCCGCAGGCGGCCCGCACCTGGGCCGCCGAGCACTTCGAGGCGGCCGTGCTGGCGGTCCAGACGTGTGCCGATCACGCCGACGAGGAACCGTACCGCCGGCTGCTGCCCGCCGCGACCGATCTGCTGGTGGCGCTCGGCCCGTGCGTGGGGGACCTGCGCCACGAGCAGCTCGCTCCCGCCGCGCTCCGGGTCGCCGAGGCCGCCGAGCGCCGCGGCGATCGGCGGTCGTTCGGCCGGGCCCAGTGGCTGAGCTGCTCCTTCGCGCTGCGGGCCGGTCGGCTGCCGGCCGCCCGGGACCACGCCCGGCTGGCGGTGCGGGCCTGCCGCGAGGAGGACGACGTGCCGGTCCTGCGGCAGGCCCTCAACGACCTCGGGCTGATCGCGGTCACCCTCGGCGACTTCGTCGGGGCCGTCGCCCACTACGAGGAGGCGCTGCGCCTCGCCAGGCGGTCGGGCCACCGCCCGGGAGAGATCGCCATCAGCCTCAACCGCGCGCTGGCGCACGTCCGGCTGGGCGACACCGCCCGGGCGCTCGCCGCCGCCGAGGAGGTGCTGGAGGCCGACGGCGGGCTGGACGACGACGCCTTCGCGTACGCGCTGTACGTGCGCGGGGTCGCTCTCGCCGGGGCGGGCCGCCACGAGGAGGCGGGGGAGCAGCTTGCCGAGGCCCTGGAGGTCTGCCACCGGGCGGGGGACGACGGCCGGGAGGTGCACGTCCGCTACCGGCTGGCCGACGCCCTGCGCCTGCTGGGGCGGTTCCCCGCGGCCGAGTCGATGGGCCGCGAGGCGGTGGCGCTGGCACGGCGGAGGGCCGACGAACGGGCCGAGGGGCAGGCCCTGCTGGTCTGCGGCCGTGTCCTGGCCGACCGGTCCGACGGGGAGGGCGCCCAGGTGTACCTGGAGCAGGCCCTGAACATCTTCGACGGCATGGGACTGCCGGAGCGGCGGGACGTCACCGACCTGCTCGAACGGATCGGCGGCCGTCCCCGTTAGGACGGCCCCGTTTCCCGGGGACGCCGGCGCGCTTCCCGGGGACGGCGGGCGCGTACGACCGCCCGGGGCCTCCGCGCGCGTGGGCCCCGTCAGCACGACGCCTTCGGCGGGTGCTCCCGGTTCCCGGTGCGGTTCCCGCTCCGGACGGTGCTCCCGGCGCCCGCGGCGACGGCGGTGCCCCGCCGCGACGGGGAGCACCCCGGCGACGACGCCGCCCGGGGCCCCGCTCCGGCGCCGGGGGCCGCCGCGTCGCGGGGGGAGGACGCCGCCGACACGCTCCTCGAGCGGCGGGCGGACGTGGACCGGTGCGTCATGAGGGGCCTTCCGTCCCGGACACGGGAGATACGCGGGCGACTCTGCCAGTCACTCCGCCCGCCCCGATCTGCGAGCGCTCGACGATCGCTCCACGGCCGCGGACCGCTCGCGTAGAACGTCCGTCCATCGGCGGCGGTCTAGCGTTCGGGGTGTTCGGGGAGATCGCCCCGGACGGAACGAAATACCTTCCCGGAAAGGGGAATTCACATGAACCGCAACCACGCCGTCGGTATGCGTCCGCGCCTCGACAAGGTCGTCAAGAAGGGCTGACGCCCCGACTGACCAGGGCGGCCACCCCAGCCAGTCGGCTGCGGGGGGCCGCCCCGCCCCTTTTGCGGACGCCGGCCCATGACCGCGGCGCCGGCGTCGAAGCCCCCGATCCCCGTGATCGACGAGCGGCTCCGCACACCGGCCTCCGCGCACCGGCCTCAGCCCGGCCGCCCTCGCCCCGGCCGCCGCCTTTGCCCGGCCGCCGCAGCCCCGCCCCGCAGCCCCGGGCCCGCCCGGCGCCCCGGCAGCCCGCGGCGGCGCGGCCTCCCACCCGGACACCATGTGACGGCCGTGCCCCTGAACGGTGGCGTCCCCTCGGCGGGCACGTCGAACGGCCCGGTGCCGCACCCACGCGGGACCGGCCCGGGGCGGACGTTCCACCGCGCGCGGGTCCACAACGCCGAGGGGATGTTCATCACGCGACGCGCCGGCCAGGACGACGGCGACATCTCCGGCGAGATCCCTGGCGCGGCCCGGGAAGCCGGTCCACGCCCCCTTCTTCGCACCCGAGACCGCCGTCCACGCGGTCCGCGGCAGACGCACACGGTGACAGGGGGGACGCGCACCGGGGGCGGGGACGGTCCTGATCGCCGAACACGACGGCCGTCCGCCGGCGATGTCCGTCTCCGGCCCGTCCTCGACCCGGCCGGGTCTCGCCGGGATCCTCGCCTTCCACGCTCACCCGCGCGGCTGGGGCGGCGGCGTCTCCGCCGCGCTGATGACCGGGACCCTGCGCCCCCTGCGCGTCGACGGCCTCACCCGGGCGCGCCTGGGGACACCGCGCGACACCCCGCGGTCCCGGCGCTTCCACGCCGAGTGCGGGTTCACCGAGCGCGGCACCACACGCACCCATGGCTTCGGCGACGGGAACCCGCTGGACCGGGTCGGGTACGAGCGGGAGTGCCGACGGGCCGGCGTGCCCGGCCCGCGCCTCCCGCGCACCACGCGGAACCACACGGCGGCCGGTATTGCCGGGACCACCGGGTCACCCGGTCGGTGACGTCGACGCGCCCTGGGTGTCATGTGCCGGTTGACCGGCCCTGCGCGCCTAAGGTGTCCGGGTGAACAAGGAATCCGGCCTGGTCACGATGGTCTCCGAGGGACCGGTCGAGTCGGTGGTGGAGCGGGTGCGCGCCGCGGTGACGTCGGCCGGGTACCACGTCTTCGCCTGCGTCGACCACGCGGAGAACGCGGTCCGCGCGGACCTGCGGCTGCCGCCGACGGTCCTGGTCCTCTTCGGGAACCCGACGGTGGGCACCGCGCTGATGACCGATCGGCGTACCGCGGGCATCGATCTGCCCTCCAAGATCCTCGTCTGGGAGGACGGGCGGGGCACGGTCCGGCTGACGTACAACTCGGCGGCGTGGTTGGCGGGCCGCCATGAGGCGGGTGCGGACGGCGAGGCGGCGGCCCGCGCCCTGGCCGGGGCCGCCGCCCGGATCTGCGCGGAGGCGGCCCGGGAGCGGGCGTGACGGGCGCCGGTGGGAACGGCGTTGGAGGAACCGGCGAACCCCCGAACGACCGGTCGGGGTCACCCGTCATGGCCGCGACGAGGACGGTCGCCCCGGGCGGACGGGGGCTCGTCGTGTCGCGCGGGTCGCGGCGGGTCCGTGTCCGAGGCGATCGACGCCGCACTCGAAGGCGTTCCCCCCGAGCCGGGACCCGCCCTCCCGCGAGCCGGGACCCGCTCCCGGCCGTGGCCCCCGCCCCGCCCGGCCCTCCGCGGTGGTCGACGGGCGGGACTCAGGCCGTGAACTCGATCGTCCCCGCCCGTCGGCCCCGGGCCATCAGCGCGGTGAAGGCCCAGTGCGCCGCGGCCAGCCAGAGCAGGCCGACGGCCAGGCCGACGCCGGCGTGGGCGGCCACGATGGCCGGGCCCCGCCCGCCGAGCAGCGCGCGCAGCGCGGCCAGCAGATGGGTGAGCGGCAGGGCGTCGGCGAACCACCGCACCCAGCCCGGCCAGTAGCCGACCGGCACCTGGACCCCGCAGACGGCCATCATCACCAGGTACGCGACGTTGGACACGACGTTGCGCACCCGGCTGGTGTTGAGGACCAGGGCGGCCAGGAACAGGCCGACGAAGTAGCTGCTGAGCGCGGTCAGCAGGACCAGGAGCACGGCGGGCAGGATCTGCCCCGGCTGCCACCGCAGGCCGAAGGCCGGGCCCAGCACGAAGAGCGCCACCAGCGAGGTTCCGCTGCCGCTGACCGGCCATTGCAGGCTGCGGCCGACGAAGACCCAGGTGAGCGGCGCGCGTGAGGCGGCGAGCAGCCCCAGCGTGCCCGCGGCCCGCTCCCAGCTCGTGGAGGCCACCACGGACAGGGACTCGATCACACAGGTCATCAGCGCGTTGCCGACCACCAGATGGGTGGTGCCCGCCGCGCCGCCGACCAGACGGCCCAGCAGGGTGAAGAACGTCACCTGGGCGAGCATCCGGCCCAGCCAGCCGACCGTCCACGTCCTCCAGGTGTAGACGGCCCGCAGGTCGGCGTAGGCGTTGGCCGCGCTGTGGCCGACGATCCGCAGATTCTGGACGAACATGTGACCTCAGACCTGGGAGAGGGTGCCGAGCCGGCGCACCGTGGTGAGGACCCGGCGCAGCAGCACCAGGCCGAGGACCCCGCCGGCCGCGCCGAGGAGCAGGATCGCGGCGAGCCGCGGCAGGACGGACGGCAACGGCGCCGGGGCCAGGCTGTCCCGCAGCAGGTCCGAGGACCAGGACAGGAAGACGGCCCGCGCCACCGGCCGCAGCCAGCCGGGGAACTGGGAGACCGGCACCAGCACACCGCTGAGCAGGTAGAACGGGTAGCTCAGGGTGTTCTGCACGATCCGCGCCGAGGGCATCAGGACGAACAGCGGCGACAGGATGGAGGCGGTGGCGGCCGTGGCCGCGCCGGTGGCCAGCAGGCAGGCCAGGGTGGCCACCGGATGGGGCAGGGCCAGCCAGCGGCCGAAGACCACCCCGGCGGTGAGCCACGACTCGGCGAAGGCGACCAGCCCGACCACGGTGACCGCGCACAGCCGCCCGAGCATCACCACCCCGAACGACGCCGGAGCGGCCACCATGCCCTCCAGCGTGCCCTGCGCCCGCTCCTCGGCGATCAGCTCACCGGCGGTGTAGAGCGAGAGCAGCCACAGCGACATCAGGGTGGGGGCGACGACCGCGTAGGCCGACAGGTCCGTGCGTCCCGAACTCTCGCTGACCGCCAGGAGGACGACCGTCAGCAGCGGCGCCGTCAGGCAGACCTGGAGCGTGTCGGGCGAGGTCCGGGCCAGCAGCAGTTGCCAGCGCACGGCGGTGAGGAAGAGCCTCATGGGCGCACCGCCATGCCGCGGTCGCCCATCAGGTGCAGATAGACCTCCTCCAGGGTGGGCCTGCTGGTGGCGAGGTCGGTGATCCCGGCGTCGACCAGCAGCCGCAGCACCGCGCGGGTGGCGTCGGCGTCCTCGGTCTCGATCCGCACCCGCTCCCGGTCCAGCGGCCGGGTGGCGACGACACCCGGCAGCCGGCCGACGGCGGCCGCGACCTCGCCCGCCACCCCGCGCGCCTCCACCCGCTCGTGGCGCGAGACGAGTTCGCCGACCTCCGCGGGTGCCTTGGTCGCGATGATCCGGCCGCGGTCGACGAGCGAGACCCGGTCGCACACCGCCGCCGCCTCGGCCATGTCGTGCGTGGTGAGCAGGACGGTGCGCCGGTCCCGGCGCAGCTCGCCGATCAGGGCGCGGAAGTCGTGCGCGGCGACCGGGTCCATCCCGACCGTGGGTTCGTCGAGGATCAGCACGGGGGGATCGGAAACCAGCCCGCGGGCCAGGTGCAGACGCTGTTTCATGCCCCGGGACAGCGCGTCGACCCGGTCGCCGGCCCGCTCGGCCAGCCCCATCCGCTCCAGCAGCGCGTCCGAGCGGCGGCGCAGCAGGGCACCGTGCAGGCCGTACAGCGCCGCCCAGAACCGGATGTTCTCCCGTACCGTCAACCGGCCGTAGAGACCGCGCTCACCACCGAAGACGATGCCGATGGACCGCTTGACCCGGTCGGCGTCGCGCGCCACGTCCAGTCCCATCACCTCGGCGCTGCCCGAGGTGGGCAGCAGGATGGTGGACAGGATCCGGCACAGAGTCGTCTTCCCGGCGCCGTTGGGGCCCAACAGGCCGTGGACCTCGCCCTTCTCGACGCCCAGCTCCACCCCGCGCAGCCCGTGGACCGGCGTCCCCTTGCGGCCGCCGCCGTACTGCCGGGTCAGCGCGCGGGTGCGGACCGCGCTCACGCCGGGACCTCCGTGATCCGGCCGAGCTCGTCGAGGGCTGCCGCGTGCCGCTCGCGGCTCACCGTTCCGCCGGTGACCATCAGGTAGTCGCCCACCGGGGTGAGCAGCAGCGCCTCGCTCCCGAACCGGTGGACCCGGGCGCCCGTCCAGTCGCCGCGCCCCTCGGCGCGGCGCAGCGGCAGTCCGTACAGCGGGCGTCCGTCCGCCAGGGCGGCGGCGGTGTCCCCGGGGAGCGGCCCGGTGGCCGGGACGGCGGCCCGGCGCCCCCGCTCCGCCGCTTCCGCCGCCGCGAGTGCCTCCGCCAACGGGGCGAGCTCGCCGAGCGGCACCAGCCCACCGGCGTACTCCAGCAACTCGCGCAGCTCGGGGGCCAGATGGTACTCGGTCGCGGCGGCCACCAGTCCGGGCAGGCTGGGCACGGCCCCGCGGCCGAGCTGGTGGATGTCGAGGGCGTCGCGCGGATGGAAGGGGCGCTGGAAGCGTTCCTCGGCCAGGGCCAGCAGATTGGCCGTCGGCGCGTTGTTCGGCACGGCGGCCCGGATGGGAACGGCCCCGTGGTCGCCGACCAGCGCGGCGGTGGCGACTTCGTAGCGCAGCTCGGGATCGAGCAGCGGGTCCTCGGCCGGGCGGCTCAGCGTCACCACCACATGGCGCTCCGGCGCGCCCAGCACCGAGACGCCCACGTGCTCGGGGCGCTCGGCCAGCAGGAGCCGCACCACCCGCCACAGGGCCGGCTCGTCCGCGGTGACCAGGTCCAGGTCACCCTGCGGCCGCAGCACGCCCTCGGGATAACCGGCCGCCAGCAGCGGTCCCTTCAGGACCCGGACGGGCACCTCGGCGGCCACCCGCGCGAGCACCGCCCGGTAGTGGTCGGCGCGCCGCTGCGCGCGGGCCAGCTCGCCCCGGGCGGCCTCGCTCATCGGGGCACCCTCGCGGGCGAGGACGGAGAGCACCAGGTACGGGAGCGTGTAGTGCTGTCTGCGGGCCGCGAAGAGCAGGTGGCCCGGGCCGTTCTCCTCGGGCACGTCCAGTACGTCGTACAGCAGGGCGAGGTCCATGGTCAGGCACCTTCGTCGTGGGTGAGCGACCGGCGCCAGAAGACGTGGTCGAGGTTCCAGCCGCGGGTCAGCAGCGAGGCCACGATCCGCTCGCCGTGGCCCGCGGCGACGTGCGTCGCGGGATGGACGACATGGCCGAGCAGCGGCAGTCCCCGCCGGTGCGCGTGCGCGAGCGCGGCCCGGGTGAGCGCGGCGATCACGGCGCCGCGGCGCACCGGGTCGGAGAGGTCGACCAGGATGTCGACCAGCTCCACGGCCCGGCGGCGGGTCACCTCGTCGCGGACGTCGCACAGCAGGGTGGCGTGGCCGACCGCGGCGCCGTCCAGGCGGGCGACGTAGGTGCGGCGGTCGGGGGCGTCGAGGAACTCCCGGGCGACCCGGGCGGCGGCGTCCGCGTCGACGGCGTCACCGCGGTCCGCGCTGCCGTCGACCATGGCCCGGGTCAGCCACCGGGAGACCAGGGCCTCCTCGGGCCCGGGGGCGAGGGGGCCGATCGCCAGGCCGGGGACGGCCGGGCCGACGGCCGCCGTGCCGGGGTCGGTACGGTCGCCGGGGGCGGGGCCGGGGCCCGTACGGTCACCCGGGTCCGCCGGGTCCGCCGGGTCCGCCGGGCCCGCGGGGTGGAGCACGTAGCTGAGGGTGCGCTCCCAGGGCTCGGGCAGCCGGACGGTGCCGGGGGCCCGCAGCACCACCGCGGCCACCGCCGGCTCCAGGGCGCCGGCCCGCTCGACGAGCCGCGCCGGCCACTCCGGACCGGCCAGGAGTTCCTCGTCGCAGTACTCGACCAGGAGCTGGCGCTCGTTCGACAGCGGGTCCACGTAGGCCCCGGCGACGTAGCGACGGCCGTCGGCGTGCTCGACCAGTCCGGCGTCGGCGGCCTCGGCGAGATAGCGCTCGACGGCGCGGACGGCGGTGTTCACCGGGCCTCCGGGCGGACCACGGTGACCGGATCGGTCAGCAGCTCGGCGGCGGCCCTGCGCACGTCGTCGCCCGAGACGGCGGCGATCTCCGCCAGTTCCCGGGAGACGGACCAGGGCGTCGGGCGCAGCAGGGCCCGGGAGGCGAGCAGCCGGGCGTGCTCCAGCGGGGTCTCGGTGTCCAGGATCAGGCTCATCCGGGCGTTCCGCAGCGCCGCCCCCAGATGACGTCCGGTCGGGCCCTCCTCCGCCAGCCGGGCCAGCTCGCGGGTGACGACGTCCACCGCCCTCGGGCCGTTCCCGCTCTCCACGCCGATCAGCACCCGCCAGGCTCCGGCCTCGGCGTAGCCGCGGTCCCAGGCCTGGAACGAGTAGGCCAGCCCCGCCGCGACCCGCAGTTCCTGGTACAGCACCGAGCCGGCGCTGCCGCCGAGCAGACCGGCCAGCACGGCGTACCGGTGGCGGCCGGGGTCGGCCAGGCCCTGCGAGCGGCCGCCGACGGCCACCCAGCCGAACGTGTCGGGCCAGGCGGGCTCCTCGGCGCGGACCGGACCGAGCGGCACCGGGGCGGGGGGCGCGGGCACGACGAGCGGGCCGTCCGACAGGCCCGCCAGTGGCCGCGGCAGCCGCGGTCCGACCACGGCCAGCGCCATCGGGCCGGTCAGGAACCGTTCGCGATGGCCCTCGGCCACCGCGTCCAGGTCGAGCGCGGTGATCTCCGGCACGGTCCCGCCGACCGGGCGGCCCAGCGGATGGCCGGCGAAGACCGCGCCGAGGAACGCGTCCTGGACGACGTCCACGGGATCGGCCTCGGCGGCGGCGAGTTCCTGGAGCACCGCCGCGCGCTCCGTCTCCAGCGTGTCCGTGTGGAGGGCCGGTTCGAGCAGGGCGCGCAGCAGCAGCTCGGCGACCTGGTCCGCGTCCTCGGCGGCGACCTGGGCGTAGAAGAGCATGCGCTCCAGGCCGGTCTCGGCGTTGGCGGTGCCGCCCAGGCTCTCGATGTGCTGGACCAGTGGCCCGACGCCGCCGACGGGGGCCGACAGCAGCAGGTGTTCGAGCATGTGGGCGAGCCCGCCGCGGCCGGCGGGGTCGTCGCGCGCCCCGTAGGTGACGGCCAGGCAGATGCTGGTGGTGCGCAGCCGTTCGTCGAGCGCGTGGACCAGATGGATCCGGTCGGCAGGGGGCATCGGGGCTCCTTGGACGTGGGACGGGAGTCAGGCCGCCGAGCGGCGGCGTTCCTGCTCGGCGAGGTGCGCGACGCGCTCGGCGAGGGCGCGGAGAGGGGCGTCCGCCGAACCGGCCGGACCGCCGTGGGGGAGCGTGGCGCGGGCGGCGAAGCGGGCGCAGAACAGGGCGTCCGCGGTCCGGCCGGCGGCGAGCAGCGCGCGTGCGTCGGCCAGGGCGCCGTGGTCGGCCGCGGCGGACGCGGCCGACGCCCGCAGCGCCGCCGACACCTCGGCCCGGCTCGGCCGCTCCGCCTGCCACGCCTCGCACAGCACGGCCCACAGGTCCGGGCGGCCGATCGTGCGCAGGTCCGCGGGGACCCATTTGGGTTTGTGGAACCGCGGCGGCCGGGCGGCCAGCGCCGTCACGGCCAGCTCGTAGGCGGCCGCGCGGATCGCGGCCCGGTCCGGCCGGCCGCCGTGCGGCTCGCGCACCAGGCGCAGCACCTCGTCCAGCCTTCCGGCGAGCAGTGCGGACGGGACCGACTGCCGCTCGGCGCGCCCGGCCAGCCGGCGCGCGTGGCCCCGGTCGTCCAGCAGCGGCAGGCCGGTGAACCGGGCGGCCAGTCCGAGCCGGCGCAGCACCGCGGGGAAGGTCGGCGCCCCGGTCGGCGGCGGGTGTGAGTCGGAGGTCAGGGACATGGCCTCGTCGAGCGGGACGTACTCGACGAGCACCCGCACGCCGTCCACCACCCGGCACTCCGAGAGCGGCCGGCCCGGGGCGTCGGCCCGCGGCCCGGAGTCGTGCACCACCAGCAGGTTGAGGTCGGAGCCGGGACAGGCACGGCCCCGCCCCACCGACCCGGTGACCAGCACCGCGAGGGCGCCCGGCGCGTGCCCGAGCGACTGGGCCAGGTCCCAGGCCAGGTCGACGCGCCGGGTGCTCTCCGCGGCGCCGGGGAAGTCGTCGGCCTCGCACCGCCGCCCGGTCGCCAGCGCCCGGGCCGCGTCCTCCGCGTCGAGCCCGTCGGTGAGGGTGGCCACCGCGCGCCGCCGGCCGGACACCTCGAGGAACGGACGGGTCAGCACCGCGGCCGGATCGGTGCCCGCCCGCGCCAGCCGGCGCCCCGGGGCGGTGCGTTCCGGGGCGATGCCGAACCAGGTCAGGGTGTCGTGCATCGCCTCGACGACGCCGTTGCTCAGATGGACCCCGTTGTTGGTGCGGCGCACCGGCTCCCCCGTCGTGCCGCGCAGCGGGAAGAGTCCGGCCAGGGCGTCGCCGCGCAGGCTGCCCGGCAGCGCCCGGGCCGGATCGGTGGTGCCGCAGAACTCCCGCCGCATGCGCTTCCACGGCAGCGGCCGCCCGCCCGCCGCGGACACCAGGACCGCCACCGCGCTGTTCCCCGGCTGCTCCAACCGGGCCAGCACACCGGGCATGTGCGGATTCACCACGATGACCGCCTCGCCCCCGGACGACGCCGCGTCCCGGAAGACGTTGACGAACAGGCAGTCGCCTATCTCGTTGGGGCCGTCCACCGCGCCGCTGTCCAGCCCGCGCAGTTCCGCCGAGGCGGTGCTCCACTTCTCCAACTCCCCGGCGGTGACCCGCTCCTCGGCCAGCAGCCGGTAGGCGGGCACCACGTCGAGGTCCTGCGGGCGCGCGCCGAACCGGGCGCGGAAACCGGGCCGGTCGTAGACCCGCAGCAGGGCGATCCGCTCCTCCGCGGTGAGCACTCCGCGCCGCGCCAGCTCGGTGTGCGGACGGTAGTGCGCCGCCGCGGCGCCGAGATCGGTGATCTCCCGGCCCGGCAGCATCCGGGCCCACTCGGCGCGGTAGCCGCACTCCGCGAGCCGGTCGGCCAGCTCGCGCAGGGCCGCCGCGGTGACCGCCATGCCCGGTTTGAACAGCAGGACGCCGTCCGCCCCCGGCCGCTCGCCGGTGGCATCCGGGTGCCGCCAGTCGCCGGAGCGCAGGACCGACTCCAGTCCGGGGGAGGCGCAGGCCGCCGCGTCCGGGACCCGGCGCAGCCGTCGGCGCACGGTGGCGGCCGTCCACCAGGTCGGGTCGCAGGGCGGGGGGTCGGGGACGGTCAGCGCCAGGTCGGGTCCGGTGCCTTCGAACAGGACCGCGGTCCCGGCCGGGCCCCGCCCGCGCACGCCGGTCACCGCGACGGTGCCGCCCGCGCCGGGGACACCGGCCGGGTCGCGCAGCCACTCCCGCAGCCGCCCGTGGTCCAGTTCGCCCGAGATCGTGATCGAGGTCACCGCCCGACCAGCTCCTCCTGCGTACGCACCATGGCGCGCCCCGCGCGGTCCAGGAACTCCTCGATGATCCCGTCGTCGTGGGCGGCCGAGACGAACCAGTTGTGCGTGGGGTGGACGAAGCAGCCCTCCGCCACGAGCCGGACGGCGAAGGCGCGCATCCACCGGTGCTCCTCGTCGCCGTCCACCGTGAGGTGCGGCATGGCCGCCGGCCCGGTCACCCGCAGCGGCACGCCGTGCAGTTCGCCGAGCGCGTGGAGTCCGGCGCGCAGCTTCTCGCCACCGGACCGCATCCGGCCGATGGAGTCCTCCCGCCGCATCAGCCGCAGGTTGGCGATCGCCCCGGCCATCGCCGAGCCGGAGTTCCAGAAGGTGCCGGCCGCGAAGACGGTGCCGGCCGCCTCGCGCAGCGCCTCCGAGCCGGTGACGGCGGCGATCGGCCAGCCGTTGGCGAGCGCCTTGGAGAAGCAGACCAGATCGGGCCGGTAGCCGAAGTGCGTGTGCGAGCCGCGCAGGTCGAGGCGGAAGCCGGCCCGGACGTCGTCCGAGATCAGCAGGGTTCCGGCCCGGTCGCAGTGCGCCCGCAGCGCGCGCAGCCAGGCCGGGTCCGGCAGCACGGCCGCGCCGGGGATCGGATGGTGGAACGGGGTGATGACCACGGCGGCCAGCCGCTCGCCCTGTTCGGCGAAGACCCGGTCCAGGTCGTCGAGGTCGTTCCACCGCAGTGTGACGACGTCGTGGGAGTCGGACGGCTGCCGCCCGGGGCCCGGATTGCACCACGCGCACCAGCCGTGCGAGCCGTGGTAGGCGCCGTCCACGCAGGCCACCAGGGTGCGTCCGGTGTGGGCCCGCGCGGTGAGCAGGGCGATCCAGGTCGCGTCCGAGCCGCTCTTGCCCCAGGCGGCCCAGGCCGCGCCGGCCACGGTGTCGACCAGGAGCTCGGCCAGCTCGACCGAGCGGGCGGTGGCCTGGCTCAGGCACTCGCCGAGCCGGACCTGCTCGATGACGGCCGCGTCGACCTCCGCCCGTGCGTAGCCGTTGACCATGGTGCCGTAACCGCACATGAAGTCCAGGTACCAGGTGCCGTCGACGTCCCGCAGCCGGGCGCCCTCGCCGCGCTCGGCGAACCAGGGGTACCGCTGCGGGTCGAGGACCGCGGGGAACTTGTTGTGACCCCAGACGCCGCCCGGGATCACCCGCCGGGCGCGGTCCAGCAACTGACGGGAGGCGGCGAACCGGTCGGGCGTACTCACGATGACTCCTCGGGGGACGGTGGGGCGGGGCGGTCAGCCGCTGATGGAGGGACGCAGCACCTCGAACGCCTCGGGGAACCGCGCGGAGATCTGCTCGGCGCGGGCGAGGTCCTGGTCCCGGAAGTCGAAGCCGGGCGCGACGATCTCGCTGATCAGGCCGTGGTCGGCGGCCTCGCCGAGCCGGCTGGTCTTCCACCAGCCGCCCGGGCAGGTGAAGACCGGCACCTGGCCGGCGGCCAGGTCCTCGCCCATCACCACCTCGTGCAGCTCGCCGTCGGGGGAGAGCAGCAGGTAGTGGAGGGGACCGCCGGAGTTCAGGAAGTGCGTGATGTGGGCGGTGTTGCGGTGCAGGTGGCCGACCGGTGAGTCCCGGTCGAGCAGGTAGTGGATGGTGTTGGCGGTCGGGCGCGCCCCGCGGGGGGTCCGCACCGTCGTCGCGGACTCGTAGTACTGACGGTAGTAGCCGCCCTCGACATGGCGGGTCAGTCCCAGGGCGTCGCGGACCGCGGGCGCCCCGGTGACCCCGGCGGGCGGTGCCGCCCCGGGCCCGGCCGGCTCGGGCCACCCCCGCTCCGCAGCCCGGGCGAATCCGTCGCCCGGCACCACCGCCTCGCTCCAGAGGCCGAGTTCGCCCGCGGTGAGCTCGACGGCGAACCCGTGGCCGCCGGGCACGGTGTGCTGGAACGGCACGTCCGAACCGGCGAAGAGGCCCAGGGGGCGGGACGACACCGTGCCCGCCGCGTCCCTGAGCCACAGCCGCAGCGACGCGGCCGCGCCGTGCGGCGGATGCCGGAACAGGACGGTGTCGGACACGGTGCGGTGCCAGCCGGTGCGCGGACCGGCGGTGTCCAGCATCCGGGTGCGGAAGGCCATGGCCCGCTCGGTCAGCGACCGTCCGTCGTAGTGGTCGTGGCCGCGGACCGGCCCGGCCCAGCCCTCGCCGGGGACGGGAACGAGCGAGAGGAGGGCGGCCGGATCACCGGTGCGCCGCGTGGTCGTGGGCCCAGGCGGGTGCGTGGGCGTGTGCCCGAAGGGCGCGCCGTGGACCGCTGTATGACGGTCCATCAGTAACGGTAGGCCGCGGGCTTGTAGGGGCCGTCCACCGGCACCCGCAGATAGGCGGCCTGCGGCGGGCTGAGCGTGGTCAACTCGACGCCCAGCGCGTCCAGATGGAGCCGGGCGACCGCCTCGTCGAGCCGCTTGGGCAGCGCGTGCAGGCCCACCGGGTAGCCGTGCTCCCCGCGGTAAAGCTCCAGTTGGGCCAGTACCTGGTTGGCGAACGAGCTGGACATCACGAAACTGGGATGCCCGGTGGCGTTGCCCAGGTTGAGCAGCCGTCCCTCCGACAGCACGATGAGGGAGCGGCCGTCCGGCCGGGTCCACTCGTCCACCTGGGGCTTGACGGTGTGCCGCCGCACGCCCGGCGTCCTGGCGAGGCCGGCGAGGTCGATCTCGCCCTCCGCGTGCCCCATGTTGCCGACCACCACCTGGTGCTTCATCCGCATCAGGTGCTCGGCGGTGATCACCTGGGGGCAGCCCGTCGTCGTGATGACGATGTCGGCCGTCCCGACCACCGAGTCCAGCGCGGCGACCTGGTAGCCGTCCATCGCGGCCTGCAACGCGCAGATCGGATCGATCTCCGTCACGATCACCCGGGCGCCCTGCCCGCGCAGCGCCGTGGCGCAGCCCTTTCCGACGTCCCCGTAGCCGCAGACCACGGCGGTCTTCCCGCCGATCAGGACGTCGGTGGCCCGGTTGATCCCGTCCACGAGGGAATGACGGCAGCCGTAGATGTTGTCGAACTTGGACTTCGTCACCGAGTCGTTGACGCTGATCACGGGGAAGAGCAGCGCACCCGAGTCCGCCAGCCTGCGGACGTGATGGGCGCCGGTGGTGGTCTCCTCGGTGACGCCGTGCACGCCCGCCGCCAGGGCGCCCCAGTGGCCCGCGGTCACGCCCCTGGCCGCCAGCAGCCGCAGCAGCCCGGCCTCCAGTTCGTCGTCCTCCGAGGCGGCCACCGGCACGGTGCCGGTCCGTTCGGCCTCGACGCCGCGGTGCAGCAGCAGGGTGGCGCACGCCGCGTCGTCCAGCAGCATGTTGGGGCCCGCGCCGTCCGGCCAGCTCAGCGCGCGGTCGACGCACCACCAGAACTCGTCCGGGCTCTGCCCCTTCCAGGCGAACACCGGTACCCCGGGCCGGTCGCCGCCCGGACCCGCCGCCACCGCGGCGGCCGCGGCGTCCTGGGTCGAGAGCACGTTGGAGCCCGCCCAGCGGACCCGCGCGCCGAGTTCGACCAGCGTCTCGATCAGCACCGCCGTCTGCACGGTCATGTGGAGCGTGCCGCTGATCCGGGCACCGGCCAGCGGAGCGCTGCCGGCGTACCGCTCGCGCAGTGCCATCAGGGCCGGCATCTCGTGCTCCGCCAGGCGGATGCCGGTCCGGCCCTGAGCGGCGAGCGAGAGGTTCCGCACCCGGTGGTCCTCCTCGGTACCGGGGCCGTGGTGCGCGGTGCGGGGGTCGGGAGCACCGTTGGTGGGGTGCGGGCCGGGGACACCGTTGGTGGGGTGCGGGCCGCGGGCGGGAATCGGCCCCGCGCCCGGGGTGGCGACAGAGGTCATGCCGAGCCGTCCCTTCGTCTGTGGTCGTGAGGGGAGCATCGTCCGGCCGCAGAGGACCGCTCAAGGGGTTTCCCGTTTCCTGCTCGGGCGGGAGATTCCCCCGGCGCGGGCGGCCCCCGAAGCCGTCACGGCGCCGCCCGGGAAGCGTCGCGGGCGGCGGAGCTGCGGTTTCCCAAGTCGCCCCGACCGACGGGCCGTTGTCCCGTTTCCTCCTTCCGGAAACCCCTTGTCCGCCCGGACTCCGGTCGACAGGCTCGGGGCCACGGGAGACGCCGCCCAGGAAGACCCCGGGAAACGCGGCGGTCCTCCCGGCCGAGGAGGGGGCGGGCGCGGCGTGCGCGAGCACAGGACGGGGCTCGGCCCGCTGCCGGGCCGGGCCGGGAGCGGCCGTCGAGCCGGCCGGGCGGGTGCCACGGACGTCCGCGCCTTCGCGGCACGCGCCTCCCGCGGGTCATTCCGCGGCGGCGGCCAGACTGCCGTGGCCGCCGTGACCGTTGCGGTGGCCGCGGTCGGCCGGAGCCGGCCGGAGCCTCGCCCGGACCGCGTCGCGCGGCCCGTCGAACCGGCCCGGTGCCCGGCCCTCGCCGTGCCGCAGCAGGTCCAGGAGCGTGGTGACGTCCGCGAGGCCGACCGACTGGGTGCCCATGTCCAGTCGGTCGGCGTGCTCGACGGCCAGGCGCAGGTTCCACTCCTCGGCCTCGCACCACTGCCAGGCGTGCTCCAGCGGCGGGGCGCCGTCCGGTCCTGCGCCGGTCCTCGCCGCGCCGCCGGACGCCTCCTCGTGCTCCACGCTCAGGAGCGTCCGCAGCGCCTCCTGCGCGGTGCGCCGGTACCACTCCAGCAGCCGGCGCGAGCCCTCGTCGCACGCCTGCCGGTCCCCGGCGGCCAGCTCCGCCGCGTAGGCCCGCAGCAGGCGGTGGACGCGGTAGCGACCCTGAGTGGGCTGCTCCACCAGGTGCACCTGGTAGAGGGCGTCGAGCCGGCGCCAGGCACTCGCCTCGTCCGTGTCCAGCAGCACCGTGGCCGCGGCCAGCGAGATGCCGGCCTCGGCATGCGTGCCGAGCAGCCGGAAGGCCCGGGCGGCCCCGTCCTCCAGGGCCCGGTACGAGCGCTCGAACGCGGCCCGGACCGAAGCCACCTCGTCACCGCCCGCGGACAGCAGATCGAGCCACACCCCGGTGTCCGCCGACCAGTGGGCGCGGCCGTCCTCGCCCGCCGCCATGCTCTCGGCGGCGATCCGCAGGGCCAGCGGCAGGTGCCCGCAGCGCCCCACGACCTTGGCCATCGTCGCCGGGTCCACGGACGGCTGCCGGTGGCCCGTCACCTGGCGCAGCAGCTCACAGGACTCGTAGGTGGACAACGGCTTGAGCGGCACCCGGGTGGCCCCGTCCCGCGCGACCAGGCCCGACAGCCGGTCCCGGCTGCCGACCAGCACCAGACTGCCCGGTGTGCCCGGCAGTTGCGGCCGGACCTGTTCGGCGCGGACCGCGTTGTCGAGCACCACGAGCACCCGGCGCCCCGCCAGCAGCGTGCGGTAGAGCGCCGCCCGGTCCGCCGTTCCCCCCGGGAGGTCGTCGGCCCTGACCCCCAGCGCCTGCAGGAAGGCCGCCAGCACCTGCGCGGGGTCCGCGGGCTCACCGCGCGGCAGCAGGTCGTAGAAGAAGATGCCGTCGGGGAACCGGTCGGCCACCCGGTGCGCCCACTGGAGCATCAGCGCGGTCTTCCCCACCCCCGGCATGCCGTCCACCACCACGACGCCCGTCGCCTCACCGCCGCGGTGGTGCGACTGGTCCAGGGCGGCGTCCAGCGCCGCCAGTTGCGTCGTGCGTCCGATGAACGGGGCCGGAGCCATCGGCAGTTGGGCCGGGCGCCGGTGGCGCGTCCGCGGTCTCCCCTGACCGGCCCTGCGGTGCGCGAGCACCAGCTCGCCGCCGGCGCCGAGGACGTCGTCGCAACTGTGGGCCAGCTGCGCGGAGGCGAGCTTGTCACCGTTCTCGATCTTGCTCAGATGGCCCTTGCTGTAGTGCACCAGATCCGCCAGCGCCTGCAAGGACATCCCCCCGCCGGTCCGGTAGGCGTGGAGCGTACGGCCGAAGGACGGCCTGTCGTCGATGGGTAACTGTTCCTGCAACTCGTTGCCTCCCGTCATCCACCTGTCGAAGGAGACGGAAACTCATTGCCTCAGGTTCGCTGGGTGACCAGGCTTGGTTGGACGCGGTCCGCGGATTCCCGCCGCCCCTCTCCGAGCCCTTCCCGGCGCGGGACCGGACCCCCGGTGACCGTCCCCGTCTTCCGATCCAGAGGTGATCTGCGCCCATGTCCCCCGACGCCACCCCGTTCCGCATCGCGCCCACCGGCCTGCTCCTCGTGCTCTCCGGTCCCTCGGGCACCGGCAAGACCTCGCTGGCCCGGGCCCTGGTCCGGGCCGACCCCGCGCTGGGCCACGCCCGCTCGGTCACCACCCGCGAGCCGCGCGCCGGGGCCGGTGAGGAGCACTACGACCACGTGGACCGGGAGGAGTTCCTCGCGATGGCCGCCGCCGGGGAGTTCGCCCAGTGGATCCATCCGTCCTACGACGAGTACTACGGAACCCTGCGCACCCCGTTGGAGAAGGCCCTCGCCGAGGGACAGGACCTGGTCTTCGACTACTGCCCCGAGGGCTACCTCAATCTGCGGCGCTTCTTCCCCGAACGGACCGTCGGTGTCTTCGTGATGGCGCCCAGCGTGGACCTCATGGACCAGCGCCTGGCCGGGCGCGGCAGTGAGGACGGCGAGGAGCGCGAGCTGCGGCACACCATGGCGCTGCGCGACTTCAACTTCGTGGACCAGCACGACTACCACGTCGTCAACGACGACTTCGACCACGCGCTGGTGACGCTCCAGGCGATCCGCCGCGCCGAGAAGGCCCGGCTGGCCCGCCAGCGCCCGGTGCTGGACGCCTACGCCCGGTACGCCGAGCCGGCCCTGCTGCGCTACTACTGAGGGGCCCCGTCCGGCGGCGGCAGGCGGCGCCGGGCCGGGCCCGCGCACCGGCCGCCGCCTGCCGCCGCCGGACGGGATCACTCCTCCTCCGGCCCCGGCAGGGTGTCGCTGAGGACCTGGGTCAGGGCGCTGGCGCCGCCGTCGGCGACGTACGTGCCGCCGGTCATCCAGCCCGACGCGTCCGAGGCGAGGAGGAGCGCCAGGCCGGTGAGGTCGGCCGGGCTGCCCCAGCGGCGCATCGGCACCGAGTCCTCCCAGGCGGCCACCGTGGCGGCGGGGCGCGGGCCGGGGCCGCCGATGCCGGTGACCACCGGGCCCGGCGCGAGGGCGTTGACGCGGACGCCGAACCGGGCCAGCTCCAGGGCGGCCTGGCGGACGAGGCCCAGGACCGCGGCCTTGGAGACCACGTACGGGTAGCTGACGCGGGGCTCCGCGCGCAGGCCCGCGGTGGAGGCGGTGACGACGATGCTGCCGGACCGCTGGGCCTTCATGACCCCCGCGCACCGCTGGAGGCAGTGGAAGAGGCCGTCGAGGTTGACGTCCAGGACCCGGCGCCAGTCGGCGAAGGACAGGCCGTCGATGGCGCCGCCGGGCTGGAGCGGCGAGGGGACGCCGTTGATCCCCGCGTTGAGGTACGCCACGTCGAGGCGGCCGGAGGCGCCGACCACGTCGTCGACGAGGCGGCGCACCGCCTCCGGGTCGGTCACGTCGCACACGTGGGCGACGGCCGTCCGGGGGCCGGTCAGCCCCGCCGCCGCCCCGCGGACCGCGTCGGCGACGTCGGCGAGGTGGACGACGGCGCCCTCGGCCGCGCAGGCGCGGGCGATCTCGTGGCCGATGCCCGCGGCGGCGCCCGTCACCAGGACCACCCGTCCGTCGATGCGCAGCGTGTCCATGGTCAGACTTCCCTTCGGATCAGTACGGTGCCGGCGGTGCCGTCCACCTCCAGCCCGTCCCCCGTGCGGATCGCCCCGGCGGGGGCCAGGCCGGTCACGGCCGGGACGCGCAGGACGGCGAGCCCGAGGGCCAGTTTGCTGTTCATCCGGCCGAACACGACGGCCAGGGGTGCGGTGCCCAGCAGTTTGGCGAGGTGGAACTGCCCGGACCAGCCGGAAGAGCCCTTGGCGCCGGGCACGACGAGGACGGTCCCGGCGACGCTCCGGCCCTGCTGGGGATGGCCGTTCTCCACGATGGTGCCGGTCGCCGGGTCGATGCCGCCCCAGCCGGACACGGGCGCCGTGCAGACCAGCGCGGGTCCGCTCGCCCGCCCGGCGACGACCCCCCGCCCCCTCAGCAGCTCAGGCATCGGGCCACCTCCCGTCGAGCGCGGCGGTGACACAGGTCCGTACGGAGCCGAACCAGCCCTGGACGCCCATGATCGCGGGCAGGTAGTGGGCCTGCTTGGCGGAGTCGGTGGCGAAGACCCGGGTTCCCGGGGGCAGGAACTGCCCGATCGCGGGGCAGGTGTCGGACAGGACGCGGGCGCCGGCCTTCTCGATGGCGGCGACGTAGCCGCTGCGCTCGGCGACCGTGCGCAGCGCGCGGGGGGTGAAGACCCAGAGCGCGGTGGAGTCGGCGAGGCGGCGGCCCTCCAGCAGCCGGGCGACCTCGCGGACCTGCTCCAGCGACGCGTGCGGGCAGCCGATCATGACGAAGTCGACGTCGCGGTCGGTGGCCGTGCGGCAGAGCGAGGCGACGGTGTCGGCGCGTGCCCCGGCGTCGTAGACGGAGACGGCGGCGGGTTCCCGGCCGCCCAGCGCCTCCGGCACCGTCCGGGCCTCGGGGGTGACCCCGGGCAGGTGGAACATCTCGACGTCCCCCGAGGAGGCCGCTGCGGCGCCGAACTGCTTGAGCCGGACCGGGGTCGGCCCCCCGGCCGCGTCGGTCAGCCCCGGCCCGGTGAGGACGGGCACGGCGTCCTGCACCTGCCCGCCCACCCAGTAGCCGAGGACGTTCCAGTCCTCGGTGGTGCGCACCGGGTGCCGGACGTCGATCAGATGCGTGGCACGGCGGTGCGCGTCCAGGTGGTACCCGCAGTACGGGGTGCGGCCGGTGAGCATGGAGGCGGCCGAGGACTCGCGGCCCTCGGTGTTGGTGCGGGCTCCGAGGACCGAGTTGATGTAGACGACGGCGGAGGACTCCATCCAGGCGCAGTGCTCGCCGTACCGGGGGACGTTGCCCACCTGGTAGGGCGTGCAGGTGGACAGCAGATCGACGCCCTTCTCGGCGAGGTAGCGCTCGCTGTCGTCCATCGCGGCGGCGTCGCCGGGGGCGATGCCCTGGAGGTCCCACCGGTCCCGGTCCCGGGGGCCGATGAGCTGGCAGCTGTGGGCGCGGAAGGGGGGGACGTCCACCGTGGTGTCCAGGTCGAGCGAGAAGCGGGAGAAGAGCGCGGCCGGATCGGTGGTGCCCAGGACGCGGGCGTGGCGCGGTCCGAAGATGTTGGCGCCGCACACGTTGTCGGTGTCGACGAGCCGTTCGGCGCCCATCAGGTCGCCGTAGCGCACGAGCAGGTCGAGGGCGGCGGCGACGGCGGGGCCGTGGTCGCCGGCCAGCATGCGTTCGTCGGCGGGGCTCAGCTGCATGTCGGCCTCACAGCGTCAGACACGCTCCTTCTGCTTCGAGTTCGGTGCGCAGGGCCGTGACGTCGACGTCGGCGGCGCTCACGCGGTCCTTGAGCGCGAGGTGGGCGGCGGTGCCGGCGGCCTGGCCCATGGCGAAGCAGGGGCCGGCGACGCGGGCGGCGGACTGGCCGCCGTGGGTCATCGAGGCGCAGCGTCCGGCCACCAGCAGGTTTCCGGGGCCCTCGGAGGGGACGAGCATGCGGTAGGGGAGCTGGTTGTAGCCGACCGGGTCGTCGCCGTAGGGCCAGCGGATGTCGAGGTCCCCGTCGACGTGCGCCTCCACGGGCCAGCCGTTGAGGCCGATGGAGTCCTCGAAGCGGGCGCAGGAGCGGACGTCGTCCTCGGTGAGCAGGTACCGGCCGGTCAGGCGGCGGGTCTCCCGGATGCCGATCTCGGGGCCGATGTCGACGATGTAGGAGCCCTCGAAGCCGGGGAGGTTCTCCCGGATGAAGCCGAAGACCTCCTGGGCCTGGGCACGGCCCTGGACCTCGCCGTGGGTGAGCTGCCAGACGTCGGTGCCGTCCACGGCGCTGCCGTCGGCGTTGCGCAGCTGGGTGGCGTTGGCCCGCCACTCGATGGCGTCGCGCTGGGGGCGGACGATGGCGCCGCGGCGGGGGAAGCGGGGCCGGCCGGCGGCGACGGCCTCGTCCATCAGGCGGGGCAGGATCTTCCAGGCGGGCCCGGCGCGTTCGTCGTCCACGGCGTTGATGCGGAACATGGTGGACGGGTAGAGCATGGTGCCGTGCGGGTCGGCCTTCTCGTGGGCGGTGCCGGTCCAGGCGAGGAGGTCGCCGTCGCCGGAGCAGTCGATGACCATGCCGGCGCGCAGGACGCCGCGGCCGGACTTGGACTCGACGACGATCCCGTCCACGGTGGTCCCGTCGGTGACGGCGCCCACCGCGAAGGCGTGGTAGAGGAGCCGGGCGCCGGAGGAGAGCACCTGGTCGTCGGCGGCGCTGCGGTAGGCGGGGATGTCGTACGCCTGGGCCTGGATGCGGTCGGCGAAGGACAGGTGCGGGGCGCGCAGTCCGCCGAGCCGGTCGATGCGTTCGAGCAGTTCGGTGGCGTGGCCGCGCACGGTCAGGACGTGCTCGCCGTGGACGTTGGAGTACATGCCGCAGAAGGTGGAGAGTCCGCCGCCGGTCCCGGCGCCGCCGAGGTAGCCGCTCTTCTCCACGAGCAGGGTGGTGCGTCCGGCGCGGGCGGCGGCGGTGGCGGCGGAGAGTCCGGCGGGGCCGCCGCCGAGGACGACGACCTCCCATTCGCCCAGCACGGGGGTCCTGCGGGTGGGTTCGGTGACGTAGGCGGTCACGTGGCGTCCTCTCGGTGGGTCGGTCCGGCGGGCGCCGGTTCCCGGTCCGGCCCGGTCCAGTGCTCGGTGAGCAGGGTGTGCAGCCGGTCGGGGACTTCCTGGGTCAGCAGGTGTCCGGCGCCGGGCAGGGCGAGGTGGCGGGCGCCGGGCACCCGGGCGGCGATGGTGCGGGCGTGGTGGGCGGGGACGACGGCGTCGGCCAGGCCGTTGACGGCGAGAACGGGGCAGCGGACGCCGGCGAGGTCCTCGCGCAGGTCGATGCCGGCGATGGCCTCGCAGCAGGCGGCGTACCCCTCGGGGTCGAGGCGTCCGACGCCGGCGACGGTGTCCGTCATCAGCGCGGTGGGCGCGGCGGCGGCCCCCGGCGCGTACCAGCGGCCGAGCAGGCCGCCGGTGGCGACGGCCATGCCCCGGTCGCGGACGGCGGCGGCGCGGTTCCGCCAGAACTCCGGGTCGTCGGCGACGACGGGCGAGTTGACGGTGACGAGGCTGCGCACCCGGTCGGGGTGTCCGGCGGCCAGGGCGAGTCCGACGGTGCCGCCGAGGCTGACGCCGACGACGTGGGCGGACTCGATGCCGAGGGTGTCGAGCAGGGCCAGGGCGTCGTCGACGAGGTCGGCGAGGCGGTACGGTCCGGGCGGCGCCGGGGAGTCGCCGTGGCCGCGGTGGTCGTAGGCGATCACGCGGTGGCCGGCGCGCAGGCGCTCGCGCTGGGGTGCCCACATCGCCGCGGTGGTGCCGAGCGAGGCGGAGAGCAGGACGGGGGTGCCGGAGCCCTCGTCCGTGTGGGCGGTCACGCGGCGGCTCCCGTGCCGCGGCGGCCGGCCTTGGCGTCCTGGATGCCGCGGTGGACCCGGGCGCGCAGGGCCGCGAACTCGGGGGTGGAGCGGCTGGTGACCTGGTCGCGGTCGGCGGGCAGGCCGATGCGCACGTCGTCGAGGACGTGGGTGGGCGAGGCCGACAGGACGAGGACGCGCTCGCCGAGGTAGACGGCCTCGTCGATGTCGTGGGTGACGAAGAGGGTGGTGATGCCGAGGGACCGCCACAGGGAGCGCACGAGGTCCTCGAGGTCGGCGCGGGTCTGCGCGTCGACGGCGGCGAACGGCTCGTCCATGAGCAGGACCTGCGGTTCGTACGCGATGGCGCGGGCGATGGCGACGCGCTGCTGCATGCCGCCGGAGAGCTGCCACGGGTAGGAGTCGCCGGCGTCGGCGAGGCCGACGGCCGCGAGGGACTCGGTGACCAGCCTCTCGCGCCTCTCCCGGGGCAGCTTCTTCTGGCGCAGCGGCAGGTCGATGTTCTGCCGGACCGTCTTCCAGGGGAAGAGGCTGCGCCCGTACTCCTGGAAGACGACGGCCATGCCGGGCGGGGGCCCGGTGACGGGGGTGCCGTCGATCCGGACCTCGCCCGCGGTGGGGGCGAGCAGTCCGGCGAGGCATTTGAGCAGGGTGGTCTTGCCCGCGCCGGACGGGCCGACGATGCAGGCGAACTCGCCCCGCGCGACGGTGAAGGTGATGTCGCCGATCGCCTCGACGCGGCGGCCGGTGGACTCGTACACCTTGTTCAGGCCCTCGACGGTGACCATCTCGGTCATCAGCCGTTCCTCCTCTGCGACTCGCGCAGGCCCAGGTACCAACGCAGGGCCCGCTTCTCGACGATGGTGAACAACGCGGACAGGACGAACCCGATGAGGCCGAGCAGGATGATCCCGCTCCACATCTGGGGAATCGCGAAGGTCCGCTGGAACTGCACGATGCTGAAGCCGAGTCCGTTGGTCGCGGCGAACATCTCGCCGATGACCATGAGGATCAGCCCGATGGACAGGGACTGCCGCAGTCCGGCCGCGATCTGCGGGGCGGCGGCGGGGAGCACCAGGTGGCGCAGCCGGGCCGCGCCGCGGACGCCGTAGACGCGGCAGGTGTCGGCCATGACCTCGTCGGTGGCGCGGACGCCCTCGACGGTGTTCAGCAGGACCGGCCAGACGCAGCCGGAGACGATGACCAGGGTCTTGGAGCCGTCCCCGATGCCGGCGACGATGGCGATGACCGGGACGAGCACGGTGGGCGGCACGGCCCGGACGAACTCCAGGACCGGTTCGGCGCCCCGGCGCAGCGCGTCGGTGAGGCCGAGCGCGACGCCCAGGGCCACGCCGAGCACGGCGGAGACGGCGAACCCGGCGAGGAGCCGCAGCATGCTGGGCACGACGTCGGCGGCGAACCGGTCGGACAGCCAGAGCCGGCCGAACTGGTCGAGGATCTCCGACAGCGGCGGGAAGTAGTAGCTGGTGCTGCCGGCGCTGGTCACCCACCACAGGGCGACGAGCGCGGCGGGCAGGCCGAGGGCGAGCAGGGCGCGGCGCAGGAGGCTCATCGGGCGTTCTCCGATCGCCGGACGGAGGGGTGCCAGCCGAGCGCGGCCCGTTCCGCGTACCGGAAGCCGATGTTGACGAGTGTCCCGAGGAGGCCGGTGAGCAGGACGAGGGCGAACATCCGGGTGGTGGCGCCGCTGCTCTGGGCCACGGAGATGAGCTGTCCGATGCCGGGGGTGCCGATGACCAGTTCGCCGGTGATGGCGAGGACGAGGGCGACCGAGGCGGCGAGCCTGATCCCGGTGAACACGAAGGGCAGCGTGGTCGGCCAGACGACGTGCAGCACCCGGGCGCGGAGCCCGAAGCGGTAGGAGCGGGCGGTGTCGTACGCGACGGGGTCGACGTCCTGGACCCCGTAGAGGACCTGGACGAGCACCTGCCAGAAGGCGGCGTAGACGATGAGGACGACGCCGGACTCGAAGTCGGTGCCGAAGACGAGGATGACCGCCGGGATGAGGGCGACCGAGGGGATGGGCCGCAGGAACTCGACGGTGGAGGCGGTGACCGCGCGGAGCACGGGCACGAGTCCGATGAGGAGACCGGCGGCGACCCCGGCGACGACCGCGGCGACGAGGCCGACGGTCCAGGTGCGCAGCGTGCTGCCGAGGGCCTGCCAGAGGGCCGCCTCGCCGGTCACGCGGACCAGTTCGGCGACGACGGTGCTGAGCGGCGGCAGTACGCCGTCGGCGATCAGACCGGTGCGCGGGACGGTCTCGGCGATCAGCGCGGCGACCGCGATCCCGACGAAGGGCGCGGTCCGCGGCCGGTTCCTGCGTGGGCGCGGGGTGGTGACGGAGGGGGCCCGGCCCGGTGGGGCCGTGTCGAGTGCGGTCATCTGGCGCCTCCGGGGGTGGGGGCGGGGGGAGGTCCGGGTGCGGGGGCGGACCCCGGGACGGATGCGGGGGTGCGGGCGGTGGCGGGCGCGTCCTCGGCGGCGGACCCGGCGGGGTGTGCGGGGGCGCCGCCGGTGGCGGGGGACGGCGCGGCGCTCTCGCAGAGGGTGCCGCATCCCGGGCGGGCCAGGACGGCGCCGCAGGCGGGGCCGGTGACGGTCCGGTCGTACGCGGTGAGCCAGCCGGGCGTCCGGACGGTCTCCGCGGGGGCGGTCTCGCGGGTGGCGAGGACGCCGGGGTCGACCTCCAGGTCGACGGTGCGGGTGGTGAGGTCGATGGTGATGACGTCGCCGTCCCTGACCCGGCCGAGCGGACCGCCGGTGGCGGCCTCGGGCGCGACCTCGCCGACCACGATGCCCTTGTTGACCAGGCCGGAGAGCTGGCCGTCGGTGACCACGGCGACCTTCTCGCCGAGTCCGGCCCCGTCGAGGGCGAAGACGAACGCGGAGGCCATGGCCATGCCGGGTCCGCCGTGCAGCCCCATCCCGCGCAGCACGACGACCTCGCCCTCGCGCACCTCGCCCGCGGCGAGTCCCGCGACGGCCGCCTCCCGGGAGGGGTAGCAGCGGGCCGGGCCGCTGAAGCGCCGGGGGCGCTCCTCGTCGACGGGCAGCTTGACGATCGCCCCGTCCGCGGCGAGGGAACCGCGCAGGACGACGATGGACGGCCGCGTGGAGAAAGGTTCCTGCACGGGGCGGATGTAGGTGGGGTCCGGTTCCGGCGCCTCGGCGATCAGCTCGGCGAGGGAGCGGCCGGTGACGCCGACGGTGCCGGTGTCGAGCAGCGGGGCGAGGGTGCGCAGGACCCCGAGGGTGCCGCCCGCGTCGTCCAGTTCCTCGATGAGATGGGGCCCGTTGGGGCGTACGGCGGTGACGACCGGGACCCGGTCGGCCAGTTCCTCGTACGTCCGCCACACGTCCACGTCGAGTCCGGCCTCCACGGCGATGGCCTGGAGGTGCTTGACGGAGTTGATCGAACCGCCGACGGCGAGCATCACGGTGACGGCGTTGCGGACCGCGGCCGGGGTGAGCACGGTGCGGGCGGTCAGCCCCTCGTGCACCATCTCCACGATGCGGCGTCCCGCCGCGTGGACGGCCTCCCACATGACCGTGCCGTTGGCCCGGGTCGGGGTGGTGCCGGGCAGGGTCATGCCGAGGGCCTCGGCGGCCATGTGCATGGTGTTGGCGGTGCCCATGCCGGCGCACACACCGGGGCCCCGGATGGCGCCCTCGGACATGGCCAGCAGGTCCTCGGCGGAGGTGCGGCCCAGGGCGGTGTGCCCGGCGTGCAGGAAGACGTCCTCGATGTCGGGGCCGCCGTCCTCGTGCAGGGCGCTGCGCTGGTAGCCGCAGGCGACGAGGAGGGTGGGCACGTCGAGCCGGCCGCCCGCCATGACGTGGGCGGGGCCGGTCTTGTCGCAGGAGCTGAGGCAGACCATGCCGTCGAGCAGGGCGCCCTCGACGACCACCTCGATGTCGTTGACGATGAGGTCGCGGGTGGGCAGCACGTACCGGCCGCCCGCGCCGGCGCTGGTGACGAAGTCGGACGGGGCGACGGTGCGTATCTCGAAGGGCAGTCCGCCCGCGTCGCGGACGGCCTGCTTGAGCACCGGCACGATGCCGTCGAGATGGGCGAAGCAGGCCGCCAGGTCGGACGAGGAGTTGACGATGGCGATCTTCGGCCGGGCCATCTCCTCGTCGGTGATGCCCAGGGAGCGCCACTCGGCCCTGCGGACGGCCCAGCGGGAGGTGCCTGCCTCCAGATCGCTGCGGAGCCTGTTCGTCATGTCAGCCGGCCGTCCCCGACCAGACGAGGTCGCGGTAGGAGAGGGGGCGGTCGATGATGCCGTACTTGCCGGCGGCCTTCACGAACGCGTCGACGGACGCCTGCGGGATCTCGGGCGAGAACGTCGGCAGGGTGACCTTCCTGGCGACGGCCGGGTCGATCGTCATGAAGGACGCGAGCTGCGCCCGGGTCTCGTCGGGGTGGGCGTTCGCATAGGTCAGTGAGGCGTCGATGGCGGCCTTGAGCTGGGTGAACAGCTCGGGGTTCTTCTTGAGCTGGTCCTCGGAGGTGAAGTAGACCGAGGTGGTCAGGCTGCTGTCGGACATCTCCAGGTAGGGCGAGGCGATGACCCGGGTGCCGGTCTGGGCGGCGATGGTGTCGAACGGCTCGGCGGTGACCATGGCATCGATGTCACCCTTCTTCAGCGCGGTGACCGCGTCGGGGAAGGGGAGTTCGACGAACCTGACCTTGTCGGGGTTGCCGCGGGCCGCGGTGACGGCGACCTCGCCGAGCATCTGGAGCAGGTTGTTCAGGGTGTTGACGCTGACCTTCTTGCCCTCGAGGTCGGCGGCGGTCCGGATGGGGCTGTCCTCGCGGACGCGGATCATCGTGACGTCCTTGCCGTCCACGCCGGTCGAGTTGGAGCCGGCGGCGATGATCTTCAGGGGCAGGCCCTTGCTGCGGGCGGCGAGCACCGAGACGACGTTGCTGAACGCGAACCGGTACTGCCCGCTGACCACCGGCGGCACCAGCGCGGCCCCGCCCTGGCCGGTCTTGATGTCCAGCTTGAGACCGCGGTCGGAGAAGAGGCCCTGCTGCTGTCCCAGGTAGAGCGCGGCGACGTCGATGACCGGGATGAACCCGGCCTGCACGGTCATCGGCTTCTTCGACGAGGCCGAGCCCCCGGAGTCCGAGGAGCCGCCGCTGCCGCAGGCGCCGAGGGAGAACGCCAGCCCCGCCGCTCCGGCGAGTGCTGTTCTTCTTCGCATGATCGGAGACTTCACCGTTCCTCCAGGGAAGGGGGGCCCGTGGCGACGGGCCCGACGTGCGTTGGGAGGACCATACACATCTGAACACTCGTGCGCCAGGTGAACGCACACCTGTGCGCTATGCGTACACTCTCCATGTCCGCAGGCCCCGACCGGTCCCGCGGTATGGGAAAGTGATGCAGCGCAACACCGCTGGAACAGGAGATGCGGCATGACACAGCCCCAGGACGGTCCAGGTGACGCGGACTTCGTCCAGTCGCTGGCGCGCGGACTCGAGGTGATCAAGGTCTTCGACGCCGAGCACCCCTACCGCTCGCTGAGCGATGTGGCCAAGGCCGCCGATCTGTCCCGTGCGGCGGCCCGGCGTTCCCTGCTGACCCTGCACCGGCTCGGATACGTACGCGTCGAGGGCACCCGCTTCGGCCTCACGCCGAAGACCCTCGAACTGGGCCACGCCTATCTGCGGGCCCTGTCCACCCCGCAGATCGCGGAGCCCCATCTGACGGACCTGATGCGCGACGTGCGCGAGACGACCGCGCTCTCGGTGCTCGACGGCGACGACGTGGTGCACGTCGCCCGCGTACCGGTGCGGGGGATGATCACCGTGTCCATCCCCGTCGGCTCCCGCTTCCCCGCCTACGCCACGGCCATGGGCCGGGTCCTGCTCTCGGGCCTGGACGAGGACGCCTTCCGCGCCTATCTGGAGCGCGTCGACCTCCAGCCCCTCACCGACCGCACCGTCCGCGACATCGAGCAGTTCCGGGCGATCATCGCCGCGGTCCGGGAGGAGGGTTGCTGCGTCGCCGACCAGGAGCTGAACCAGAGCCTGCGCGCGGTCGCCGTCCCGGTGCACGACCGCTCCGGTGTCCCCATCGCCGCCGCCAACATCGCCGCCAGCACGGGCACCCGGACCCTCGACGAGCTGCGCGCCATGGTGCCCCGCCTCCGGGAGTGCGCCACCGGCATCGAGACGGACCTCCGGCTGGTCTCCGGCCCCTGACGCCGCTTCAGCCGCCTGCCGCCCACCGCCCCCGCCGCGCGACGCCGCGCGGCGGGGGCGTGCTCGTCGGCGGGGCCGACCGGGGCGGCGGACGTATGCCCGACAAACGGTCCCCAAGGGACAACTCTGCGACGAGTAGCTGTCGTTGACCGTCCCGACGGGTGGAGGTGACGCATCGCCCCGGCGAAGGCGGGCGGGCCGCGCGGCGCCCCGGACCCTCCTCGGCCGTCAGGGCGTCAGGGCCTACGGGCCTACGGGTCCACGTACTCGACGGTCTGCATCATGCCGAGGTCCTCGTGCTGGAGCTGGTGGCAGTGGGCGATGGCGCGGCCGGTGAAGTCCTCGTACCCGACGAGGAAGGTGACGGAGTCTCCGGGGGTGCCGCCGGTCAGGCCGATGGTGTCGTGCCAGACGGGCGGGTCGAGCAGGCGGCCGTTGCGGTGGGTGAGGAGGACCGGGTTGGTGTGCAGGTGGAAGGGGTGGTTGCGGCCGTGCAGGCTCTCGTCGGTGCGGACGGTCCACCGCTCGACGGTGCCCAGGCGCAGGGTGTGGTTGACGTACTCGGGGTCGAAGAGGCCGTGGGCGGGGTCGCGGGTGGGGTCGGTGTCCGGGTGGGCCGCGGGGGTCGCGCCCGACCCCAGGATGCGGAAGGCGTTGGGGAAGGCTCCGGGGAAGACGCGCGCGTCGGTGTGGAAGACCACGTCGCGGCTCGCGTCCGGGTCGGTGAGGTCCGCCTCGTCGAGGAAGGGCCTGCCCTGCGGCAGCGCGGTCGGCAGCGGCATCGGCGGCTCGACGGGCTCTCCCGTGACCTCGACCGTCATGAGCGGTGCGGGCAGCCCCTCGGCGCGCAGCTCGTACCGTCCGGGCGTCGCGCCGCGGACCAGGACGTCGGCCCGGTTGCCCATGGCCAGCTCCAGCCCGTCGAGCGTGACGGTACGGGGGAAGGTGATGCCGTCCTGGGCGATCTGGTGCAGCGGCAGGCGCCCCTGGTCCCCGGTGAGGCCGAGGCGCAGGGCGGTGAACGCGGTCGCGGCCACCAGTCGCCACCGCTGGACCTCGCCCGGGCGCAGTCGGAGGGTGGGGTTGACGGCGCCGTTGACGGTGAAGACGGACGGGACGCCGTTCACCCAGTCGCCGGAGGTGAAGGCGGGGACCCTGCCGTCCTTGAGCTTGAGTTCGCCGACGCAGACGACGATGTCGGCGGCGGCCCTGATCTCGGGGACCTCGTCCACGTCGCCCTCGACGACGATCACCCCGGCCATGCCGCCGACGATCTGCTCGGCGGTGGATCCGTGCAGGTGCGGGTGGTACCAGAAGGTGCCGGCGGGGTGGTCGGCCGGGATGTGGATGGTGGTCGTGTAACGCGGTTCCGGCCCGTCGGCGGCGGCCTCCTGGGCGGTGCGGGGGGCGAACTCGCGCAGCACGTTGTCGGCCTGCCCGGACGGGGAGACGTGCAGGCCGTGCGTGTGCAGGTTGAAGCTGTTGGGGTGGTGCGGGACGTTGTGGCCGCCCGTGTGGGGCGGATTGGGCGGCAGCCCGTTCACCTGGGTCAGCCGCAGGACGCCCCCGCACCGCGTGCGCAGGGTCGGCCCCGGGATCGCGCCGTTGTACGCGCGGGTCGTGATGCGGCCGTGGCCCGGTACCGTCACCTCGGCGAACCGGACGTCGAGGACCTGCTCGGTCACCGCCGGGCCGGCCGCCGGCAGCGGGAGCGAGACGGCCGGCTGCGGAAACGGGGTCGTGGTCCGCGTGCGCCGCCCGGACGGGGGCGCCCAGGCCGCCGCCGCGAGGCCCGCGAGGGGGAGGGCCTTGAGCACGGATCGGCGCCCCACTCCATGAATATCTCCCATAACGGGACAATCTACGTCACGGCGTATCGGGGATCCCGACGGCACGCCAGGACCGCCGGGGGAGCGGGCGGCCCGTCGGAAGGCCGGTCCGGGCGGCGGTGGAGTGCTCCGGGGCGCGGACGCCCGGCCGCCGGGAAGGGCCGGGAGGCCGCTCCGCGCGCCTGGGGTGGGGTGGCGAGGTCCGCGCGGTGCGTTCGGCGCGCTGTCCCCGCCACGCGGCGCCAGGCCGGCCGGCGCCCGCCACCCGGAGAGGGCGCGAACCCTCAGCCCGGATAGGGGTCGTAGCAGTCCTGGGCGGGGTAGTAGAGGGCGTTCCAGGTCTTGGCGCCGATGACACCGTCCTTGGTGAGCCCGTGACAGCCCTGGATCCACTTGATCTTCTTGAGGGTGTTCGCGCCGAAGACGCCGTCCACGGTGAGCTTGGGGACGCCGCCCCAGACGTTGGTCAGGCACTGGGCCTGCTTGACGGCGGCACCGGTGGAGCCGCTCCTCAGCACCGGCCTGTTGCTGGAGGGGGTGTGGGAGCAGCCGCCCGGGACGGCCGCGGCGGCACCCTGGGGTGCGACGAAGCCGGCCAGGCCCAGCGCGAGGGTGGCGGCCAGGGTGGCGGCGGCGGTTCGACGCCTCACGGGGGAGTCCTCTCGTCGGCGGGCCACGACAACCCTGTCGTGGACGTGGACGGAACCCTAGGGGCCGTGCTCCTCCCGGGGCAGGGCGCACGGGGCGCATCGAGCGGCGCGCGGGGCGTGGTTGGCCGGAAGAGGGCCGACCCCCGCATCCGGGCTTCCCGACGGCGCTGCCCCGGGCTCTGCGCGCCCGGCCCCGCCTACGAGGCGGCCGGCGGGTGGATTCCCCGGGCGGCCAGGCGCTGGGCGATCACCTTCAGCATGCCGCCGGCCCGGTAGATCTCCTTGACGCTCTCCGGAGTCTCCGGGAGCGGGAGTTCGCCGCCCCTGGTGATGTTGCGGACGAGGTGGGCCGTCTCGTCGATCTCGATCCGGTCGCCGTCGGAGACCAGATCGGTGATGCCGGGAACGAGCACGGTCGGGAGCGCGAGGGCGATGCTGTTGCGTCGGTGGATCCGGGCGACCGACTCGGCGAGGACGAAGGAGATCCCGCACAACTGCAGTGCCTCGACGGCGCTCTGGCGGGCCGAGCCGCAGCCGAAGTTCTCCCCGGCGACGAGGACGTCGCCCGGTCGGACGCCCTCGGTGAAGTCGGGGCGCAGGCCGCGCAGACAGTTGATCCGGAGGGTGTCCCGGCGGTCCTTCCCGACGAGACCGCCGCCGGCGAGCTGGTTGGTGTCGACCGAATCGCCGATCCGCCAGACGCGTCCGATGTGGGGGGTGTGCTCGCCGGCGGGTGCGGGGGAGACGGACTCAGGCACGGGTGGCTTCCTTCCGGGCGAGATAGGGCGTCGGGTCGGCGATCCGGCCCTCGATCGCCGAGGCGGCCACGACGGCGGGGGTGGCCAGGTAGATCTGTGCGTCGGCGGTCTGCGAGCCGCCGAACCGGCCGCGGTAGTTGCGGGTCGTGGAGCTGATGCAGGTCTCCTCGTTGAGCACGATCCCTGGCGACTGGCAGATCGAGCAGCCGGGGTCGACCACCTGCACGCCGGCGGCGAGAAGGGTGCCGATGTATCCGGCCTCGACGCTCCGGCGGTACACGGTCATGGACGCGGGCGAGACGTAGAAGCGCACGCCGGGAGCCACCTGGCGGTCCTTCATCACCTCGGCGACGGCGGCGATGTCCTCGATGCGGCCGTTCGCGCAGGAACCGACCCGGGCCTGGTCGATCCTGATGCCGGCGACCTCGTCGACCGGGACCACGTTGTCGAAGCGGAAGGGTTTGGCGACCTGGTAGCCGATGGTGTCGCAGTCGATCTCGATGACCCGCGTGTACTCGGCCCCCTCGTCGGGCGCGACCGGCTCGAAGGGCTTGTCGGTGACGGACCGGACGAACTCCAGCGTCCGGTCGTCGGCGGGGAACACGCCGAACTTCGCCCCGACCTCGACCGCGTGGTCCGCGATCGTGAGCCGGGTCGCGATGTCCATCCGCTCGATGAGCGGGCCGGTGAACTCCAGCGCCCGGCCCTGCGCGAACGTCTCGCCGTACCGCCCGGCCAGATGGAGGATGACGTCCTTCCCGGTCGGCACGGTGCTGCCGTTGAGGACGATCCTGATCGTCTCCGGAACGGTGAAGGGCAGCGAACCGAAGGCCCAGACGTATGCCGCCTCGTCCGTCCCGATCCCGGTCGAGACGACGTTGATGCCGCCGTAGGAGATCGTGTGGGAGTCGCAGCCCACGACCAGCTCACCGGGGCGCACGAGGCCGTGGTCGAGCATCATCTGGTGGCACACGCCGGGCTCCGAGTCGATGAAGTGCGTCAGCCCGAGCCGCTCCGCGTCGCGTCGGGCGGCGAGGTTGGTGTAGGCGCCGGTGACATCGGTCGGTGGCTGGACGTGCTCGCTCATCACGAAGACCCGGTCGGGGTCCCACACGGTCGGCGGCCCGTCGGGAAATCCGATCTTCCTGTAGGCGTTGCGGAAGAACTGGTACATCACGACGAGGAGACCGTCGATGTCGGCGTCGACGACGTCGCCCGCGCGCAGGGCCCTGCCCGAGCGGCTGTGACGGCTGAGCACCTTCTCGGCGATCGTCTGGGGGAAAGCGTCTGGCATGTCCGTCCTTCTCTGGGGGACGTGTGGCTGTCGGAGGGGGCGGGCCGCCGGTGGGGCGGGCCGCCGGGTCGCCGGGCGGCGGTGTCAGAGGCCGTCCTCGATGGCCCGGCGCGCCTGGACGAGGCCGCCGCGCAGGAGACCGAGGTCGCTGGCCGTGGTCAGGAAGCGGACCCCGGCCCTGATCGCCGCCACCTGGTAGGGCGGGCGCGGGACGCCGCCCGCGCCCGGGATCAGGCCGTTGCGGTCGGCGGCCCCGACGACCCGTTCGAGGGCCTCGGCGACGACCGGATGGTCGTACTGGCCGGGCAGCCCGAGATCGGCGAGCAGGTCGTTGATGCCGAGGTAGAGACCGTCGACACCGGGGACCGCGGCGATCTCCTCCGCCGCTTCGAGCCCCTCCCGGGACTCGACCATGCAGAAGACCAGGACCCCGGTGTTCTCCGCCGCCATCTGCGCCGTCGTCGGGACGTGCCGGTAGCTGGAGTGGATGGTGAATCCGGCGAGCGACCGGCGGCCGACCGGCGGGTACTTCGTCACCCGCACCAGCTCGCGGGCCTCGGCCGCCGAGACGACGTCCGGGGCCACGATCCCGAGCACACCGGCGTCGAGGAGCACGGAGATGTCGGGGTCGCGCACCGAGCGGACCCGCACGAACGGAGCGACGCCGCAGCCGAGGGCGACCTGTGTGATGGCGCCGATCGACTGGAGGTCGAGCAGGGCGTGCTGCGCGTCGATGTAGAGGAAGTCGTGCTCCGTGGCGCGGGCCAGTTGGGCGATCTCGCCGGACCGGACCGCGCGAACGTTGATGCCGTAGGAAACTCCTCCGCGAGCGATCCGCTCCGCCACCGGATTGCGGACCGTGAAATCCTCGTCAACCACGTCTACCCTTTCCGCCGGGCCATATCATAAATATGAATGATGGTCACCGGATACGGAGATCCGTCTCTCGGCCCACCCTGGGCAGCGTCTTCGAGTGAAGACGGCCGGGCACCAGCATCACCTCGGGCTCGAATTTAGCCAAGGCATCAATGCGATTTATATCGGACCATAGTTTGAATACATGCCTTGTCTGTCATGCCGGGAAGCCGCAGGGTGAGGGTCAATTCCACGAGTCCGAGGAAGTGATCCATGTCCCTCCGTTCGACGGCGCCCGATCCGGGCGGCACATCGGACCCTCGTGACGGCGCCGCGCGGAGTACGCCCGTGCTCTCGATCGAGGACCTGCACATCGTGTTCGGTGCCGGCGATCAGGCCGTCACCGCGGTTCAGGGCGTGACCTACGCGGTCCACCCGGGCGAGACGCTCGGAGTGGTCGGCGAGAGCGGCTCCGGCAAGTCCGTCACCGTGATGGCCGCGCTCGGACTGCTCGGGTCCGCCGCGCCGGCCAGGGTCTCCGGGCGCGTACTGCTCGACGGGCGCGACCTGTTGGCGATGTCCGCGCGGGAGCGCCGTGCGGTGCTCGGACGCGATGTCGCCATGGTCTTCCAGGACCCGGTCTCCGCGCTCAACCCGGTGCAGCGGACGGGCGACCAGATCGCGGAGATGATCCGGCTCCACGACCGCGGGGTGTCCCGGCGGGACGCGCGGCGCCGCGCCGTCGAACTCCTCGACCTGGTGGGCGTCCCGCATCCCGAGGTGCGCGCCCGGCAGTACCCGCACGAGTTCTCCGGCGGCATGTGCCAGCGCGCGGTCATCGCCCTGGCCATCGCCAACGGGCCGAAGGTGCTCATCGCCGACGAGCCGACCACCGCCGTCGACGTCAGCGTCCAGGCGCAGTTGCTCGACGTCCTGCGGACGGCGGCCCGGGAGACCGGCGCCGCGACCGTACTGATCTCCCACGACATGGGGGTCATCGCCGAGATGGCCGACCGGGTGTGCGTGATGTACGGGGGACGGGTGGTGGAGACCGGTCCGGTGGACCGGGTGTTCGAGCACCCGCGGCACCCCTACTCCGAGGGGCTCCTGGCGTGCATACCGCGGCTCACCGATCCGGCCGCCAGACTGACCCCGATACCCGGGCGGCCGCCCACGCCCCGTCAACTCGGTGCCGGCTGCGCCTTCGCGGAGCGGTGCGCGCACCGCGCCGGGCGCACCCGGTGCCTCACCTCCCGGCCCGGACTCGTCGTCGTGGAGGGCGGCGGCCGCGGCGCCGTCACCGCCGCGTGCCACTTCCTGGACGAGCGCGCCGAGCCGGCCGTGCGCGGCACTGCGGTGGTGAGCGCCGCGGCGCCCCGGCCCAGGGACGCCCCGGCACCGCTCCTCGAGGTCCGCGGCCTGACGAAGGAGTACCCGATGCGCTCGGGGCCGCTGGGCCGGAGGACCGGGACGGTCCGCGCGGTCCGCGGGCTCGACCTCACGATCGACCCCGGCGAGACCCTCGGACTCGTCGGTGAGTCGGGCTGCGGGAAGTCGACGACGTCCCGTCTGCTGATGCGACTCGAGGAACCGACCGCCGGTTCGGTCGTCTTCGACGGCGAGGACGTCACGACCGCGTCCGCCGGCGGGCTGCGGGACCTGCGGCGCCGGATGGCAATGGTGTTCCAGGACCCGAAGGCCTCCCTGAACCCGCAGCTGTCGGTCGGAGCCAACGTCGCGGAGCCGCTGCGCCTGGCGGGAGGCATGAGCCGCGAGGCGAGGCACACCCGCGTGGCCGAACTCTTCGACCAGGTCGGACTGGCCCGCCACCACCTCGGCCGCAAACCCGCGGAGCTCTCGGGCGGCCAGCGTCAGCGCGTCGCGATAGCACGGGCGCTGGCCCTGCGTCCCAAGCTCGTGATCATGGACGAGCCGGTCTCGGCGCTGGACGTGTCGGTGCAGGCGCAGGTGCTGAACCTGCTCGCCGACCTGAAGCGGGAACTCGGCCTGGCCTACCTCTTCGTCAGCCACGACCTGAGCGTGGTCCGCCACGTCAGCGACCGGGTCGCCGTGATGTACCTGGGCCGCATCGTGGAGGTGGCCGACCGCGACGACCTCTTCGAGCACCCCCAGCACCCCTACACCGAGGCGCTCCTCCGCTCGGTGCCGAGCCCCGACGTCGGGACGGCCCGCGGCGCTCACCGGGTGCCGCTCCAGGGCGACCCGCCGAGTCCGGTCGACCCTCCGCCGGGATGCTCCTTCCGGAGCCGCTGCCCGCTCGCCGAGGACGTGTGCGGTACCGAGGTCCCGTCGCTGCGGATCCGCAACCACCTGCCCAACCGGGTCGCCTGCCATCTGGTGGGTGCCGGCGACGCGGCCGTCCTCGGGGCCGGAGCGCGCTCATGACCGCCCGGAAGGAGACCCTGGACCCGCCCGCCCGGGACGTCGACACGGAGGCTCCGCCGCCGACCGCCGCTCCCGAGCCGCCCGCTCGGGGCGTCCTCGCCACCCTGGCGCACGACCGCCGGGTCCACCTCGCCCTCGGCCTGCTGGTCCTGCTGGCCCTCGGCTCCTCCCTGCTCCCGTTCGCGCTCGGCCTGGACCACGCCGAGCAGAGCGCCCGGGTGCTCCAGGGCCCGAGCGCCGGGCACTGGTTCGGGACCGACGAGTTCGGCCGGGACAACGCGGTCCGCGTACTCGTCGGCGCGCGCTCCAGCCTCACGGTGGCCTTCGGCGCGGCGCTGTTCGCCATGGTGATCGGAGTCGCGCTCGGTCTGGCGGCCGGCTACTACCGAGGTCCCGTCGACGCCGTCTCGATGCGCGCCCTCGACGTGCTGCTCGCGCTCCCCGAGGTCGTCCTCGCACTGGTGATCATCGCGGTGCTCGGCAACTCCACCCTCAACCTGGTGATCGGCATCGGGGTCGCGTTCGTCCCGATCTTCGCCCGCGTGACCCGGGCCGGCGTGCTGGGCATCCGCGAGCGGGAGTTCGTCGTCGCGTCCCGGGCGATGGGGGCACGCCACCACGACACGATGACGCGCACGATCCTGCCGAACGTCCTCGGCCCGGTCGTCGTGCAGTTCGTGATCACCGCGGCGGTCGCCGTCGTCGTCTCGGCCGCCCTCGGCTTCCTGGGTCTCGGCCCGGCGGCCCCCACGCCCTCCTGGGGCGGAATGATGCAGACCGCGAAGTCCTACCTCCACCAGAACCCCTGGTACGGCATCGCTCCCGGACTGGCCCTGGTCACCACCGTCCTCTGCCTGGAACAGCTCGGAGCGCGGGTACGCGTCGCCCTCGGCGCGGAGAGCGACGGAGCCGGAAGGAATGATCGTCGATGATCGGCTTCGTCCTGCGCCGACTGGCGCAACTCGCCCCGGTGCTGCTCCTGGCCGCTCTGGCGGTCTGGGCCCTGGTCTACGCCCTCCCCGGCGATCCCGCGGCGGTCCTGGGCGGCGTCAACGCCAGCGACGAGGAGATCGAGTCGATCCGGCAGCGGCTCGGGCTCGACCAGCCGATCTGGCAGCAGTTCCTCACCTGGTGCCGGCACGTCGTGACCGGTGACCTCGGCACCTCGATCACCTCGGGCCACTCCGTCACCTCCCTCCTGGGGACCGCCATTCCGGCCACCCTGCAACTCGCCGTGCTCGCCATGGTGGTCGTGGTCGTCGTCGCCGTACCGCTCGGCACCGTCGTCGCACTCGCTCCCCGGAGCCCGGTCGGGCGCATCGTCAAGGGCCTTCTCTCGCTGGGCCTGGCGACCCCGCCGTTCTGGCTGGGACTCCTGCTCATCCTGGTGGTCAGCGTCCAGCTGAGGATGCTCCCGGCCGTGTCCCGGTACGTTCCCTTCTTCGAGGACCCCTCCGGGGCGCTGCGGAACAGCCTGCTTCCGGCGCTCGCGCTCGGGCTCTACTCCGGCGGCGTGCTCGCGAGGTTCGTGGCGTCGTCGCTGGCGGAGGCCATGCGGAGCGACTACGTGCGGACCGCTCGTTCCAAGGGCGCCTCCGAGGCCCGGGTGGTCGTGCGGCACGCGATGCGCAACTCGATGCTGCCGGCGCTGACCGTCGGGGCGCTGCAACTCGGCTTCCTGATCGGCGGGGCCGTCGTCATGGAGGTGCTCTTCAACTACCCAGGTGTGGGCAAGCTGATGTTCACCGCGGTCAACGGGCGTGACTACGCCTCGCTCCAGGCGTCGATCGTGTTCGTCGTCGTGGTCTTCCTCCTCCTCAGCCTCCTGGTGGACCTCCTCTACGCGGTTCTCGACCCGCGCATCCGGCTTCGCTAGCCGTCCGTCCTCCCCCCGGCGACGGGTCCGCCCGTGTGCTCCCGCACGCCCTCTTCCTCGAAGCGCGGTCGACGCGTTCGAGTTCGGAATGATCGGAGTCACAGCACCATGGTCAACACCACCAGCCGCCACACCCGGGGCAGACGTGGTCCCGCCCGCGCCCGGACCGCGCTCCCGATCGCCGTCGCGCTCGGTGTGTGCCTCACGGCCTGCGGCGGTTCCGCCGACGGCGCGGACGGCACCCTCACCCTCGGTGTCGGGCAGCCGTTCGCGGACTTCGACCCCTACAACGGGGCGCCGGCGAACAACATCATGGCGAGAACCCTCTACTCGAATCTGATCGAGTACGACGAACACCTCGAGCCCGCACCCGACGCCGCCACCAAGTGGACGATCGCGCCGGACCACAAGTCGGTCACCATCACCCTGCGCGAGACCAGCTTCAGCGACGGCACGCCACTGACCTCGGCGGACGTCATCGCCGGCATCGAGCGCGCGACCGACCCCGAAACGGCCCTGACCGTCGGGGGAGTCTCGTCGTTCATCGCCTCCTCCGAGGCCGTCGACGAGCACTCGGTGAAGGTGAACTTCAAGGCCCCGACCGGTGAGGACCGCGTCCTGGACTGGATGTTCTACTTCCCCGTCGTGCAGAAGGCCGGAAACGACCCGGAGAAGCTCAAGACCCGGCCGGCCGGCTCCGGCCCCTACCTCCTGGACTCCTACCAGCCCGGCGACCAGATGGTGCTGAAGGCGAACCCGGACTACTACGACGCCGCGGGGGTGAGGACCGAGAAGGTCGTCTACCGGTTCTTCAACGACCAGGACAGCCTCGTGGCGGCCCTGCAGTCCGGGGACGTGGACGGCACCGCCTTCCAGGAACTGCGCTACGACGCGCAGCTCAAGGAGCGGTACCAACTGGTCGACGGCTCGGAGTCGGCCGGCACGATGCTCTTCTACCTGAACCCGACCACGGCGCCGTTCGACGACGCCGACTGCCGCCGCGCGGTCATGCGGGCCGTCGACCGCGACAAGATCCGCAAGACCGTCCAGAACGACTCCGGCACCTCCGTCCCCGGCCCCTTCCCGCCCTCGTCCCCGGCCTACGACGCCGCGCTGATGGACGAGGTCGGCTTCGATCCGGCCGCGGCCAGGTCGGGCATCGCCACCTCCTGCTCCGGCAGGACCGCGACCGCGGTCGTGCAGCCCTCACCGGGCGTCTCCCAGGGCCTCACCATCGTGCAGGCCGACCTCGCCGCGGCCGGATTCGACCTCAAGCTGCAGAACGTGGACAGCGCCAACTTCGCCACCCAACTCCGGGACGGCAAGGTCCAGTCGGCCATGTTCATCACCGTCAACCCGTTCCGCAGCCCGGCCAGCCTGGCGACCAACCGCGGCTTCAGCGGCGGCGAGGGGAACTACTGGTGGAAGGGCGGGACCGTCCCGGCCGACTACCGCAGGGCGCTGTCCGCGGAGCAGGAGGCCATCACCCCCGAGCAGCGGAGGGCGGCCGACGCGCAGTTCAACCGGGCGCTGCTCGACAACTCCTGGACCACCGGCATCTACACCCAGGTGACCCGCTTCGCGATGGCCGAGAACGTCAAGGGGTTCCGGGTCAACCCGGTCAACCACCTGATCCTGAACGACATCACCACCAACTGATCCCGACCGGAGTTCGGAGAGGAGCGAGACGACATGCTGCACCGCGTCACCGCCGGTGACACGCTGACCGGCATCCTGGCCGAGGGCACCCTCCTGATCGGCGGCACCTGGACCAGGTCGGCCGACCGGGACACCATCGAGGTCGGCGACCCCGCCTCCGGCGGGCCGCTCGCCGCGGTCGACCGGGGACGGTCCGCCGACGTCGACGCCGCGGTCGGGGCCGCGCGGGCGGCGCTCCCCGCCTGGCGCGCCGAGAGCCCCGCCGTACGGGCCGACCTCCTGCGGGCCTGGGGGGATCTCGTCGACGCCCGGGCGTCCGATGTGGACGGGATCGAGCGGCTCGACGTCGGCCGGCCCCTCGCCGCGCCGCCCGTGCTCGGCAACGCGATCAGGTACTTCGCGGGCCTGGCCGACAAGATCCACGGGCGCTCGCTGCCGACCCGGTCGACGTCGACGCTCGCGCTGACCGTGCGCGAGCCGTACGGCGTGGTGGGCTCGATCATCCCGTGGAACGCCCCCGCCTCGGAGTTCGTCAACGACGTGGCGCCCGCGATCGGCGCCGGCAACACCATCGTCGTGAAGCCGTCCGAGGAAGCGCCCCTGGCGCCGCTGCTGCTGGCGCAGCTCGCGCTCGACGCGGGGATCCCCGCCGGAGTCGTCAACGTCGTGACCGGATACGGCTCCGAGGCCGGGGCCGCGCTCGCGGGTCACCCGGGCATCGGGCGGATGAGCTTCACCGGGTCCCCGCGGACCGGGCGGGCGGTGATGGCGGCCTGCGCACGCAACATCACCCCGCTCCACCTCGAACTGGGCGGCAAGACCCCGCAGGTGGTCTTCGCGGACGCCGACCTCGACGCCGCGCTGCCGCACCTGGTGCGCAGCATCACCTTCAACACCGGCCAGATCTGCGTCGCGGGCTCCCGCGTCGTCGCCGAGCGCGCGGTCCGCGACGAACTGGTCGAGCGGCTGGCGGAGGCGTTCGACCGGATCCGGATCGGCACCTGGGACGAGCCCGCCGACATGGGCCCCCTCATCAGCGCACGGCAGCTCGGCCGCGTACGGGAGTACATCGAGGCCGGCGTCGGTGAAGGCGCCCGGCTCGTCACCGGCGGCCCGGAGACACCCGAGGGCTTCCCGGCGACCGGCCACTTCGTCCGGCCGACCCTCTTCGACGACGTCGACCCGGGCATGCGCATCGCGCAGGAGGAGATCTTCGGCCCGGTGCTCGCGGTCATCCCGGTCGACGGCGAGGCCGAGGCGATCGAGGTCGCCAACGGCACCGAGTTCGGACTCGCCTCCTCCGTGTGGACCCGCGACCTCGGCCGCGCCGTGCGGGTGAGCCGGGCGATCGAGGCGGGTCACGTCCACGTCAACACCGTGGGCTCCTCGGGCATCATCGGCGCCCCGTTCGGCGGCTACAAGTCCTCCGGCTTCGGCCGCACGCTCGGCGTCGGAGCGGTCGAGGAGTACACCCAGACCAAGACCATCTCCTTCGACGGGAGCCTGTGATGACGGCCCGGGACGGTGGCCGACACGACGCCGGGAGGGGCGGTCACGCCGGGGATAGCATCCGCCGAAGTGGGCCGGCCGGGCCCGCTGCGGCTGACTGACCGCGGGCATGACGCACCCGCGCACGGCCGCCGGGCCGCCCCTGGGAGTACGTATCGCCATGTCGCCGCTGGCCGATCTCGATCTCAACCTCGTCGTCTTCCTCCGCGAGCTGCTTGCCGAACGCAACGTGACGCGGGCGGCGCAACGGATCGGGGTGACCCAGCCGGCCGCGAGCGCGGCGCTCAAACGGCTGCGCAAGCACTTCGGCGACGAACTCCTCACCCGCACCCTCGACGGCTACGAACTGACCCTGCTCGGCACACAGCTGGCCGCTCAGGTGGAGCCCATCCACGTGGCGCTCGAGGAACTGTTCGCCACGATGAGCGGCTTCGCGCCGCTCTCCACGGAACGGGAGTTCAGCCTCCTGGTCGCCGACTACGCCACCTTCGTGATCGGCAACGCGCTGGCCCGACGGCTCGCGGCGGAGACGCCCCGGGCCCGGCTGCACCTGACCACGGTGCGGGAGACGATGACCACCCATGTCAGCCGCTCCGTCAAGGTGATGGACGGCGTCATCGCACCACCGGTGCGGCAGCTTCAGGTCTCCGAGGTCCGCTCCAGGCTGCTGTTCGTCGACGAGTGGGTGTGCCTGGCCGCCGCGGAGACCGACCTCTGCGACCGGCCCACGCGCGAGGAACTGGCGGCGCGGGCGTGGGTCCTGCCCTACCACCGGGGCGGCGCCTCGGTCTCGGACGCGCCGACGACTCGGGTCCTGGACCGGATCGGCATCCGCCCCCAGGTCGCGGTGCGGGTGGAGAGCTACATGCTGGTCCCGCTGCTGGTCCCGGGCACCAACCGGGTCGCGCTCGTCCAGCGCAGGCTGGCCGAGCACCACGTGGCCCAGGGCCTGGCCGTGCGGATCCTCCCGGTGCCCGGCGAGCCGCGCGCCATCGAGGAACGCCTGTGGTGGCACGAGAGGTTCGACGACGACCCGGCGCACCAGTGGTTCCGCGAGGCACTCGTCTCGGCGGCCGCCGAGGCCACCGGCCCGGCAGCCGGGCCCGGCACCGGCTGATCACCCCCGTACGCCCCCGCTTCCGACCCGGCCGGGCATCCCCGGCCACCGGACGCGGTCACCAACGAAGGAACGATGAGATGTCCACCGAGCTGCGCAGCAACCATCCGATCGGGTCCCCCCGCTGGGCGACGACCCGCACACAGTGGAAGGCACTGGGCTACGACGACGAGGAGATCCGGCGGCCCAAGATCGCCATCGTCAACTCCTCCTCCGGACTCGCGCCGTGCTTCGCCCATCTGGACGAGATCGCGGAAGTGGTCCGCCGGTCGGTGTACGACGCCGGCGGGCTGGGCTTCGAGATCCGCACCGTCGCGCCGACCGACTTCGTCATGGCCGCCGGCCGGGGCGGCGGCCATGTGCTCCCGGGCCGCGACCTGGTGTCGTTCGACATCGAGTCGGTGGTCGAGGGCGGCATGCTCGACGGGATGATCTGCCTCGCGTCCTGCGACAAGACGACGCCAGGACAGCTGATGGCGGCCGCCCGGACCGACGTCCCCACCGTGATCGTCGCCTGCGGCTACCAGAGCTGCGGTGTCCTCGACGACGGCCGCCGCGTCGACATCGAGGAGGTCTTCGCCGACGCCGGCAAGCTCGCCGCCGGTGCCATCGGCTTCGACGACCTGTGCCGGATGTCCGACCGCGCCATCACCGGCCCCGGCGTGTGCCAGGGCATGGGCACCGCCAACACCATGCACATCGTCGCCGAGGCGCTCGGGATGGCCCTGCCCGGCTCGACCCCCACCCGGGCCAACGGCGAGACGATGTGGGAGGCGGCGAGGGCCGCGGGCCCGGCCGTCCTCGCCGCGGTCGAGGCGGACCGCCGCCCCAGCACGGTGATGACGCCGGCCGCGTTCCGCAACGCGGTGACGACGGTCATCGCGGTGAGCGGATCGATCAACGCGGTCAAGCACCTGGAGGCGATCGCGGCGGAGCTGCCGCACGACATCGATGTCCACCGGCTCTTCGAGGAGATCGGACGGGAGGTCGGGCCGATCACCGCGGTCCAGCCCAACGGGCCCACCACCATCGACGCCTTCGACGCCGCGGGCGGCGCCCGCGGCGTGCTCCGGCAGCTCGGCGGGAGGATCGACGGCTCCGCCCTCACGGTGACGGGCCGGACCATGGCCGAGGCCGTCGCCGGGGCGATCGTCGACACCCGGGTGATCCACGCCGAGCCGATGCGCCCCGACTCCACCATCGTCCTGATGCGCGGCAACCTGTGCGCCGACACCGGCATCGTGAAGCTGTCGGTGACGGAGAACCGCGCCCGCGCCTTCCGCGGCCCGGCCCGCGTCTTCGAGTCCGCCCCCGAGGCCACCGGGGCGATCGAACGCGGCGAGGTGCTGCCGGGCGAGGTCCTCGTACTGCGGGGCCTCGGCGTCACCGGCACACCGGGCATGGGCATGGCCTCCGGCGTGGTCTTCGCGCTGAACGGCGCCGGCCTGAGCGAGCGGGTGGCCTTCGTGACCGACGGACAACTCTCCGGCCTCGTCAACAAGGGCATCGTCGTCGGGGAGATCTCGCCCGAGGGCGGAGTGCCCGGCCCGCTGGGGGTCGTCCGCACCGGTGACGCGATCGCGATCGACGTCCCGAACCGCACCGTCGACCTGCTGGTCGACGACGAGGAGCTGAACCGCCGGATCGAGGCGTACGCCGGGACCCGCGCGCCCCGGACCTGGCCCGCGCGGCCCGGCTCCTGGCTCGGCGTCTACGCCGGCGCCGTGGAGCCCCTCGACCGGGGCGCCACACTGCGCCGGACCGCCGCCAACTGACCGAACGAACACCTGGAGAACCCGACACCATGCCCCACGCCCTGTCCGATCTCGTCGTCCACTCGGTCACCAAGCCGGCCGGCCACCCGGCCGAACACCTCGACGCCGACATCCTCGTCGTCGGCGCCGGCATCGCCGGGCTCTCGGCCGCCATACAGGCGCGACGCCTCGGCCGCGACGTCGTCCTCGTCGACGCGCTCCCGGTCCTAGGCGGCCAGTGCGTCAACTCGATGATCGGCCTCTTCTGCGGGATCTACGGCAACGCGCCCGACTACCGGCAGCTCACCCACGGGATCTTCGGCGAGCTCTTCGAAGCGCTGGAGAAGACGAACGACATCCACCACCGCCGCACGCACACCCGCACGGTCGTCTACGACGAGGTGGCCCTCGGCCGCTGGTTCGAGAACACCGTCCAGGAACTCGGTATCCGGGTGGTCCTCGGCGCCTCCGTCAGCGCCGTCGGGATCACGGACGGAGTCGTCGAACGGGTCGACCTCGCCACCCGCTTCGGTCCCCTGAGCGTCACCGCCCGCGGTGTCGTGGACGCGACCGGGGACGCGGCGCTCGCCTGGGAGGCCGGACTGCCCTGCCAGGTCCCCGACCGCACGGTCTGGGGATCCCAGCAGATCCGTCTGGAGGGACTCGACGAGTCCTCGAACCCCGACCCCTCCGAGCTGGTGGCCCGGGTCGACGAGAAGGCCGCCGAGTACGGTCTGGTCCGCCGCGACGGGCTCGCCTTCTTCTTCCCCGGCCGCAACACCGCGGTGATGAACATGACCCACGTCGAGTCCCCGCTGGGCGCCGTCGAGGCGTCCGAGGCGCAGTTGCGCGGCCGGGCGCAGGCGGACCGCGTCGTGGAGTTCCTGCGGCGGGAGTTCCCGGCGGCGTTCAAGGACGCCAAGGTCCGCGCCTACGGGTTCCCGGGTCGCCGGCAGGCCCGCTGGCTCGCCGCCGCACACCAGCTGACCCTCGACGAGGTGCGGCAGGGGACGCGGTTCGACGACGCCGTCGCCCGCACCGCCTGGCCGGTCGAGCTGCACGACCGGGTCGAGGGCTACGTCTGGGAGACCTTCGGCCCCGACCACGTGCACTACGTCCCGCTGCGCAGCATGCTCTCGCCGCAGGCGCGCAACCTCGTGGCGGCCGGCCGCTGCGTCGACGGGGACGCTGCCGCCCTCTCCAGCGTCCGGGTCATGGGGCCGTGCTCGGCGATGGGACTGGCCGCCGCCCACGCCCTCGACCTGACCCTGGGCGGGGACGTCCACCGGGTCGACCCGGCGGCACTGCGCGACCGCGTCCGCGAGAACGTCGAGGACTGAGGATGCCGGGGAGACGGGAAGGAGGAGAAGGCCGATGGTCGCTCTGACCGACGAGGAGAGGGCCATGCGCGACGGCCGCGACGGCGATGCCGTGGCGGCGGCGATGGACCTGCTCATCAGGTACGCCGACGCGCTGGGCGCCGAGCACCTGTGCGAGACCCGCAACGTGGCGGGGACCAACACCCAGCCGTCGCCCGCCAAGACGCGGCTGTACGAGGAGGGCGGCTGGTCCAGGGCGTTCGCGGTGCTCAGCCTCGACTGCGACGACGACATCGAGGTGCCGCGGATGAGGGTGCCGACCTGCCAGCTCCAGCACGGCTTCGGCGAGGAGGCGCGCGGGATCATGCCGTACCCCGGGCGCAGCATCGAACTGCAGGCCGACGCCGAGTCGTTCTACAGCTCCAAGGGCGTCAACGTGCTGGCCACCTGCACCCCGTACCAGGTGGGCAACCTGCCGACCTACGGTGAGCACATCGCCTGGATGGAGTCCTCGGCGGTGGTGTACGCCAACGCGGTACTCGGCGCGCGCACCAACTGCGAGGGAGGCGCCTCGACCGGTTCGGCGAGCATCACCGGCCGGATCCCGTGCTGGGGCAACCACCGGGTGGAGAACCGCTACGGCACCCATCTGATCGAGTCCGGGCTGGAGATGACGGGCAACCAGGACTGGGGCCTGTTCGGCTACTTCGTCGGCGACGCGGTCCAGGAGGCGCGGCCGGTCATGACCGGCCGCCTCGGCCGGGCCGACCTGGCGGACCTGAAGCACTTCGGGGCGGCGGCGGCCTCCTCGGGCGGCGTCGAGATGTACCACATCCCGGGGCGCACCCCCGACGCGCCGACCCTGGAGGCCGCCTTCGGCGGCGCCGCCCCGCCCGGGCCGCTGCGCTACGGCGAGGCGGAGCGCCGCGCGGTGTACGAGTCGCTCAACTCCATCGGGAGCGGCGAGGACGTCGACTTCGTGCTGATCGGCTGCCCGCACGCCTCGCTCGAACAGATCGGCCGGGTCGTGCGGGCGCTCGACGGGCGCACGCTGTCATCCGGGACCGAGCTGTGGGTCATGACGCCGCGCGCGCTGCGCACCGTCTCGGACCGCAACGGGTGGACGGCGGTCATCGAACGCGCGGGCGGACGGATCCTGACCGACTCCTGCCCGGCCATGTCACGCGTGGCGCCGGAGGGCACCCGGGTGTTCGCCACGGACTCGGCCAAGCAGGCGCACTACCTGCCGGCCATCCTCGGTATCGAGGCGTGGTTCGGCACCACCGAGGAGTGCGTCGACGCCGCCGTGACCGGTCGCTGGCGCGGCGCGCTGGCTCCCGCGGCGGTGGTCCGATGAGCGGCACGGACGGGGCGGGCGGCGCCGCGGACACCCCGAGGCTCGTGCTCCGCGGGCGCGGCATCGTGCCGGGGCGCGTCGGGGGAGAGGCCCTGGTCTCCCACGAGACCCTGTCCGGCTGGGGCGGGATCGACCCCGCCACCGGCACCGTCATCGAACGCAGGCACGAGCTGTACGGCGTCCGCTTCACCGGGAAGGTCCTGGTGTTCCCGGGCGCGAAGGGCTCCTCGGGCTGGTCCGGCTTCTTCCAGGCGACCCGCCTCATGGGCACCGCGCCGCTGGCCATGGTCTTCACCCACCTGACCACGAAGGCCGCCCTCGGCGCGATCGTCACCCGCGTCCCCGCCGTGACCGGTCTCGACGGCGACCCGGTCGCCGGGATCGCGACCGGTGACTGGGTGGTGGTCGACGCCGACGAGGGCACGGTGGCCGTGCACGGTCCGCGGCCGGGGCGTGCGGGGTGAGGACGGACGGGCCCCGCGCCGCCCGCCCGGTGGACGTCCGCCCCGCCGGTGCGGTCGCTCCCGCCGGGGGCGGTCGGCCCGGCCCCGGTCCCGCCGTCCCGCCCGCTGCGGAGGAGACCCGCGCGGGCCGGTACGCGCAGCCCCGCGCGGGCCGGCGCACGCACGGCCGCGCGGCCCTGTCCGCGCACGGCGGGGCGGGCGTCCGGGCGGGACGGCGGCCGGCCCCGGCGCCCGATGGCCGGGCGGGCGCCGCCCCCGGCGGCGTCCCGTCGGTAACCCTGGCCCCCGGGAGCCGTTGATGCCGGGCAAGAACGCCGCGACCGGGGGCCGCGACAGCCGCTCCCTCAGCGTCCGCACGCTCGACGTGCTCGGGGCCTTCGGCGCCTTCCGGCCGAGGCTCACCCTCTCGGAGCTGTCGCGGGCGAGTGGTCTCTCGCTCACGACCACTCACCGCATCGTCACCGACCTCGTCGGGTGGGGCGCGCTGGAGGAGGCCGACGGCGGCTACCGGATCGGGCTCCGGCTCTGGGAGGCGGCGTGCGCGGCGCCCCGCGGGCCGGCCCTGCGGGAGACCGCGCTGCCCGCGATGGAGGACCTCTACGAGGCGACCCACGAGAACGTGCAACTGGCGGTGCGCGAGGGGCTCGACGTCGTCTACGTGGAGCGCATCACCGGCCGTGGCGCGGTCCCGGTCCTCACCAGGGTCGGCGGGCGCTTCGCCCTTCCGGCCACCGGCGTCGGACTGGTGCTGCTGGCGCACGCGCCCCCGGAGGTCCAGGAGCGCGTGCTGGCCGAGCCGTCCCGGCGCTGGACGCCGTACACCGTGACCGACCCGCGGGTGCTGCGGAGGATGCTCGCCGAGGCGCGGCGTACCGGGACGGCGCTCAGCGACCGCCAGGTGACGGAGGACGCGTTCTCCGTCGCCTGCCCCGTGCACGGCGCCGACGGTGAGGTGGTGGCGGCGCTCTCCGTCGTGGTCCGCCACGGCGGTCCCCTGACCCCGACCGCCCTGACCCCCGCGGTGCGGGCGGCGGGCCGCAGCATCTCCCGGGCCCTGGGCCGGGAACCGGCCCGGACGGCTCGTGGCCCGTGGATGCCGGGCGGAGGCTGAGTCCGGGGCCCGGGCCGTCGCGGCCCGGAACCCGACCGCGGGACGAGGAGGCCCGTGGCCGACGGCGGCCCGGTCCCGGAGACCACTGTCCGGGACGGGCGGGCCGGGGCCGGCGCGCGGGCGGTACGGCGCGGTCACCCGTGAGCGGCCGGGGCTTCCGTCGGGGATCCGGCCGGACACCGGACGGCTTCCTTCCGCACATCGGAAGTCGTCTGGTCCGCCGAGGACGGCGTCCGCCATGGTGGGGCGACCCGGTCGCCGAAGGCCCCGGATCCGGTGTGCGGCCGGACACCGGACGCGCAGGCGAGAGACATGAGGAGACACCCATGCCCAGTTGGCCCCTGAACCAGTGGTACATCGCCGCGTACAGCGAGGAGGTCGGTGACGGCCTGCTGGGCCGCACGATCTGCGGGGAGCCGCTCGTCTTCTACCGGACCGCCGCGGGGGAGGCCGTCGCGCTGGCCGACCGGTGCGTGCACCGCCGGTACCCGCTGTCGCTCAGCCGGCTGAAGGACGACAGGATCATCTGCGGCTACCACGGCTTCACCTACGACAAGTCCGGCACCTGCGTCGCCGCGCCCGCCCAGAAGCGCATCCCGCGGACGGCCCGCGTTCCCGCCTGGACGGTCCGTGAGCTGGACTCGCTGGTGTGGGTCTGGATCGGCGACCAGGAACTGGCCGACGAGACGCGCATCCCGCGCGCGCCCTGGCTGGACTCGCCCGACTACACGGTGGTCCGCGGGATGGAACCGCTCAGGGCCCGCTACGGCCTGCTGGTCGACAACCTGCTGGACCTCTCCCACGAGACCTATCTGCACGGTGGCCACATCGGCACACCGGAGGTCGCCGAGACGCCGATCACGACCGAGGTCGACGAGGACGCCGACATCGTCCACGTGAGCCGCCACATGGACGACGCCGAGTGCCCGCCGTTCTACTCCGGGGCCACGGGCATCGAGGGCCGGATCACGCGCTGGCAGGACGTCGAGTACCACGCCCCGTGCCTCTACCTGCTGCACAGCCGCGTCGCACCGGTCGGGGTCCTGCCGCCCGAGGAGGGCCCCGACGACCGGGCCTTCCACGTCGAGGTGACGTACGGCATCACGCCCTCGACGGAGCACGAGACGCTGGACTTCTGGATGGTCGCGCGTGACTTCGCGCTCGACGACGAGAACGTCACCGAGTTCCTCGCGACCAGCAACCACACGGTGGTCATGCAGGACGTCGTCGCCCTCGACCTGCTCGAGAAGGTCGTCGAGGGCGAGAGGGAGAACTACCAGGAGCTGTCGGTCAACATCGACACCGGTGCCCTGGCCGCCCGCCGGATCCTCGCCAAACTGGTCGCCCGGGGCGAGGGGAAGACGGCCGGGACGGGGGCGGTGACCGCACCGTGAGCGGCCCGGACCGGAACGCTCCTGGCGCCCCCGTCCGCGCGGACCTGCCGCCGCCGACCAGGATGCTCAAGGGCCGCAACGTCCTCCGGGTGGTGTGGCGGCCGAACACCGACGTGCTCGTCGGCCACTGCTGGTGCGGTGCCGAACACGAGGACGTCGACCCGATCACCCTGTGGGAGTGGCTGCTGGCGCATCCCGGCGGCCACGGCGGCGACCGGGCGGAAGCCGCCGCCCCCGCCCCCGCTCCCGTGCCCGAGCGGGCGGACGCGTGAACACGGAGACGGAGCTGGAACTGGTCGTGGCCGCGGCGACGGAGGCCGCCGAGGGCGTCCGGCTGCTGGAGCTGCGCAGATCCGACGGGGCCGAGCTGCCCGCCTGGTCGCCCGGGGCCCATGTCGACCTGCTGCTCGCCGACGGGCTGGTGCGGCAGTACTCGCTGTGCGGCGATCCCGCCGACGGCGGCCGCTGGCGGATCGCCGTGCTGCGTGAGCCGCGGGGCCGCGGCGGGTCGGCGTACGTCCACGACAGGCTCGGCGCGGGCGCCCCGGTCAGGGCACGCGGTCCACGCAACCACTTCGAGCTGGAGGCGGCGGAGGCACACGTGTTCGTGGCGGGCGGCATCGGGATCACCCCGATCCTCCCGATGCTCGCCGCGGCCGACGCCGCGGGCGCCGAGTGGCGGCTCCACTACGGGGGCCGCACCCGGGGCTCGATGGCCTTCGTGGACGAGCTGGTGGAGCGCTACGGCGACCGCGTCGTCGTCCGCCCCCAGGACGAGACCGGACTCCTCGACCTGGAGGAGATCGTCGAGGGCCGTCCGGCCGGTGCGCCGGTCCACTGCTGCGGACCGGCACCGCTCCTGGACGCCCTGGAGGCACTGTGCGCGTCCCTGCCGTCCGGAACGCTGCGGACCGAGCGCTTCGCGCCGCTCGACGCCGGCCCGGACACCGCCTCCGAGGCGTTCGAGGTCGAGCTGGCCGAGTCCGGGCGGGTGCTGCGGGTGCCGTCCGGGACGTCGGTCCTCGAAGCGATGGAGACGGCGGGCGTCGAGGTCCTCTCCTCCTGCCGGGAGGGAACCTGCGGCACCTGCGAGACGGGCGTCCTGTCGGGCACGGTCGACCACCGCGACGTCCTGCTGACGCGCGAGGAGCGGGAGGCCGGCGACGTGATGTTCGTCTGCGTCTCACGGGCCGCGCCCGGTTGTCCGAGGCTGGTCCTCGACCGCTGAGCGCGCCCCCGCGGGGAACGGGTCGTCCGCGGCAGCCGCCACGGACGGCTTCTCAGGACCCGTCGCGGGGCCGGGGTGGGAGCGTCGCGAGGCGGGGGGCGTCCGCGTACCGGGTGTATGCGGACGCCCCGACAGCCGACGGCCGCCACCGCTCCTGCCGGCGCGGGTGATCGGTTGCATGACAAGTCATTCCTCCCCCTCGTGGAGGCCCGCCGTCATCCTCTCCCCGGCGGCGGGCGCGGGGGACAGCCGAGCCGCGGGTGGCGGGAGCGGTCAACGGAGGCGACGGAAGTGGCCAGAAAGGACATCAACGGCCTTATCTCACACAGGAATTGCCCCTCAGGAGAAGCGGGTCCACCGCTGTGGCCGAAGGGTCGCGCCGACACGGGGAGCCGAGGTGGGCAGCCGGCCGGGACCGACTCGCGAGGGGCCCGCTCCCCGCCGTCCGGACCGTCCGCGTGACGGTGATCACGGACGTCCTTCCGGGGGTGCTGCGTAGGCTTGGACCGTCGTCCCGGCGGGGTCCGCGAGAGTGGGGGAGGCCCCCTCCGCCGCCCGGCGGGGCGTCGGGGAAGTCACCACGTGGTCAGCACGAGTCCTGGAGGAACCGAGGACGGCCGCCCGGACAGGCCAGTCGTTGTACAGTGTGAAAAGAGCCCTTGACCTGCAAGAACGCAGGCAGGGAGCCTACCCGTTGGAGTGCACCGATGCTGCGTACCATGTTCAAGTCCAAGATCCACCGCGCCACCGTCACCCAGGCCGACCTGCACTACGTGGGATCGGTCACCATCGACGCCGACCTGCTCGACGCGGCCGATCTGCTCCCCGGCGAGCTGGTGCACATCGTGGACATCACCAACGGCGCCCGTCTGGAGACGTACGTCATCGAGGGTGAGCGCGGGTCCGGGGTCATCGGGATCAACGGCGCCGCCGCCCATCTCGTGCACCCCGGCGACCTGGTGATCCTCATCAGCTACGCCCAGGTCACCGACGCCGAGGCGCGGGAGCTGCGGCCCCGGATCGTGCACGTCGACGCCGGCAACCGTATCGTCGCCCTCGGGGCCGATCCGTCCGCGCCGGTGCCCGGATCGGACCAGGAGCGCAGCCCCCACGCCGTGTCCGCCTGACGCACGGCACCGCAGCGAGGAGGAGCGAGACCATGAGCGACATCGAGATCCGCGACGACCGGGCCGCCGGACGCCTGGAGGCGCTGGAGGGCGGCCAGGTGGTCGGCCGGGTCGAGTACTTCGTCCTCGATTCCCCCGCCGGCGCCCTCGTCCCCGTGCACACGATCGTCGAGCCCGCCCACGAGGGCCGGGGGATCGCGGGCTCGCTGGCCCGCGAGCTGTACGCCACGGCCCGCCGCGAGGGGACCGTCGTCGCCCCGCTCTGTCCCTACGTCGTGAAGTGGGCCGAACGCCACCCGGACGAGGCGCCCACACCCGATCCGGACCTCCTGCGCGCGGCCAAGGACTGGCTCAAGGCCCACCCGGACCGCTTCTGACCCGGCTCCGGCCGGACCTTCTGCGACCCGGCACCGGCAGGTCCCCCGCGGACCGGCCGCGGCACGCCGCGCGATCGGCGTCGTCCCGCCCCGCCCACGGCCCGGCGGCTTCCGCGCGGGCGCACGCGGGCCCCGCACACCTGCCCGCGCCCGCGCACGCCCGGGCGGAAGGAAGCGGAGGACACCGGGTTGGACCCCGCGTGCCCGCTCTTCCCGCCCGGCTCCGCGCGACGGCGTACGCCCCCTGCGCCGACCGGGTCCGGGGCGTTCACCCGGGGGCGTGAGTGGTGTGCCGGGGGCCGGGTAGGCGGGGGACAGGTCCAGAGCCCGAGTCGACCGACAGGCCGGAGGACAGCGCCATGACCGACCCCTACCCCGCCCCCGTACCGCCGGGCCCCACACCGGGACCCGCCCCCGGCCCGGAGCCGGAGCCCCGACCGGCCCCGGGCCCGCCTCCCGAGCCGCCGGGGCCCGTGCCCCCGCAGCCCCCGGGACCGGGGCCGGGTCCGGGGCCCACGCCGCCGCCGGGTCCGCAGCCTCCGCCCCCGGGTCCGCCGGAGCCCTCGCCGTCCCCGATCCCGCCGGGACCCGAACCCGTGCCGAACCCCGAGCCGGGCCCGCCGCTCACCCGGACCGCGCGGCGGTGATCCGGGCCCTGCCAGGACGCAGGGCCCGGGACACGGGACACGAGCTCCTCGACCCGGTGTCCCCGGGCTCCGGCACCCGGCCGGGAGCCCCGGCGCACCGGCCCCAAGCTCCGGCCGCGGGCTCCGGCGCCCCGCCCGGCTCCCCGGCACCGCGGCGAATCCCCGGCACCGCGGCGAATCCCCGGCACCGCGGCGAACCGGCGCCCGCGGACCCCGAGGCCCCGTCCCGCGGCCCGGGAGAAGGCCCCGCCCGGCAGCGACACCGGGCACCGGCCCGCGGCCCCACGGCCCGCCCCGGGCCGGGCGCTCACGGCCCCCGAGGGACCAGCCGGAGGCCCCGCCCCGGAACCCGGAGCGGGGCCCTCGTCACCCCTACGCGGAGACCTCCGACCGGTCCCCGCCCCACAGCGTGTGGAACGAGCCCTCCCGGTCCGTCCGCCGGTAGGTGTGCGCGCCGAAGTAGTCCCGCTGCCCCTGCGTCAGCGCCGCCGGGAGCCGCTCGGCCCGCAGGGCGTCGTAGTACGCGAGGGCCGCCGCGAAGCCCGGCGTCGGCACGCCCTGCCGGGTCGCCGCGACCAGCACCTCGCGCCAGTCGTCCTGCGCGTCCGCGATCTCCCGCGCGAACGTCCCGTCCGACAGCAGGCTGGGCAGGTCGGGGCGGGCGTCGTAGGCGGCGCGGATGCGGTCCAGGAACGCCGCCCGGATGATGCAGCCGCCGCGCCAGATCGCGGAGACCGCGCCCAGGTCGATGTCCCAGCCGTACTCCTCGCTGCCCGCGGCGATCTCGTGGAAGCCCTGGGTGTACGAGACGATCTTCGACGCGTACAGCGCCTGCTCGACCCGGTCGGCGAAGGCCGCGGCCTCCTCCTCGCCCAGCGGCGCGGCCGACGGCCCCGCGAGGCCCCGCGAGGCCTCCCGCAGCGCCGCGTGCCCGGACAGGGACCGGGCGAACACCGCCTCGGCGATGCCGGACACCGGGACCCCCAGGTCCAGCGCGATCTGCACCGTCCAGCGGCCGGTGCCCTTCTGCTCCGCCTGGTCCACCACCACGTCCACGAACGGCCTGCCGGTCGCCGCGTCGACGTGGGACAGCACCTCCGCGGTGATCTCGATCAGGTACGAGTCCAGCCGGCCGGTGTTCCAGGTGCGGAAGATCTCCGCGATCCGGGCGGGGGAGTACCCGGCCACGTCCCGCAGGAGCTGGTACGCCTCGCCGATGAGCTGCATGTCGGCGTACTCGATGCCGTTGTGGACCATCTTCACGAAGTGACCGGCGCCGTCCGGACCGACGTGCGTCACACAGGGCGCCCCGTCCTCCGCCTTGGCCGAGATCCGCTCCAGCATCGGGCCGAGCGAGCCGTACGACTCGGTGGAGCCGCCGGGCATGATGCTCGGGCCGTTCAGCGCGCCCTCCTCGCCGCCCGAGATGCCGGTGCCGACGAAGTGGATGCCCTGCTCGCGCAGCGCCTGCTCGCGGCGCCGGGTGTCCGCGAAGTGGGCGTTGCCGCCGTCGATGATCATGTCGCCCGGCTCCAGCAGCGGGGCGAACTCCTCGATCACCGCGTCCGTGGGACCACCGGCCTTCACCATGATCACCAGGCGTCGGGGGCGCTCCAGCGCCGCCACGAAGTCCTTCGCGGTCTCCGCGGCGATGAACCCGCCCTCGTCGCCGAACTCCTCCACCAGCGCGTGCGTGCGCGCCACGGTGCGGTTGTGCACCGCCACCGTGTAGCCGTTGCGGGCGAAATTGCGGGCGAGGTTGCGGCCCATGACCGCGAGCCCGGTGACGCCGATCTGCGCTGTAGTGCTCATGGGATGTACTCCTAATGGCCTTGTCGTACGTGGCGCCGACGACGGCCGTGCCACGGGCCGGCCGCCGGTACGGCTGCCCGGCCATCCTCACGTGTTGTGGCGGCACCCGCACCCCGCGTCTCACGTGCCGGTACGGCATCCGGGTCCGCGCGCCCCGCCGGGGGACCGTCCCATTCGGCCAACGTGCGGCGATTCCGCGCCACTTCCCCGGACCAACCGGCCGATTGCCGTCTTGTCCGTGCCTGTTCGCAGCGCTTACTTTTGCGACTCCTGACGCATTGTCGAAGGGGTTCGTCATGGCCGTACGCGGCCGGCACCGCCGGTACCAGCCGAACAGGATCAACCGTGCCTCGCTGACCGTCACCGCGAGCGGCGCGGGCATCGCGCTGCCGTTCATCGGCGCCGGAGCCGCCCAGGCGGCCGACGTGGCCACCTGGGAGAAGGTGGCCGCCTGCGAGTCCACCGGCAACTGGGACATCAACACCGGCAACGGCTACTTCGGCGGGCTGCAGTTCACCCAGTCCACCTGGGAGGCGTACGGCGGCGGCGCCTACGCCCCGCGCGCGGACCTGGCCACCCGGGACCAGCAGATCGCCGTCGCCGAGAAGGTCCTCGACGGCCAGGGCCCCGGCGCCTGGCCGACCTGCTCCACCCGGGCCGGGCTGACCCGGGGCGGCCCCGCCCCGGCCGCCGCCCCCGCCCGCGCCGCCGAGTCGGTCCGGCCCGCCGAGGCCGGGCGCTCCGCGAAACCCCTGGCCGCCCCGGCGGGCCGGCGCTCCGCGCCGGACGTCCAGCCGCAGACCACACCGCAGTCCCGGGCCGGCACCGCCAGGATGTACACCGTCGTCACCGGCGACACCCTGTCCGGCATCGCGGACGACGCGAAGGTCCGGGGCGGCTGGCACCGGCTCTACCAGGCCAACCGGGCGACGATCGGATCGGACCCCGACCTGATAGTGCCGGGACAGCGGCTGGCGCTGCGCGGCCAGGGGGCGCCCGCCCCCTCCCGGCCCGCCGCGAAGGCGCCCGGGAAGGCCGCCGCGCCCCAGCCCAGGGCGGCCCGCCCGGCCGCGCCCGGGAAGCAGGCACCGGCGCACCGCGGCCTGGTCCGGCCCGTCGACGCCCCGACCGGCACGCCGTACCACCGCACGGGCGGCTCCTGGTCGAAGGGCTACCACACGGGCATCGACTTCCCCGTGCCCACCGGCACCTCCGTGAAGTCCATCGGGGCGGGGCAGGTGGTCAGCGCGGGCTGGGGCGGTTCCTTCGGCTACGAGGTGGTGGTCCGCCACGCCGACGGCCGCTACTCCCAGTACGCCCATCTCTCCGCGATCTCCGTCCGCGGCGGCCAGTCGGTCGGCGCCGGCCAGCGGATCGGCCGTTCGGGGACCACGGGCAACAGCACGGGCCCGCATCTGCACTTCGAGGTGCGGACGGGGCCCGGTTTCGGTTCCGACGTCGACCCGGTGGCCTATCTCCGGGCGGGCGGGGTCACGCTCTGATCCGCACCCGGTGCCGGTCGAGGCCCCGCAGCGGCACCCGGGGCCCGCCGGTGAGCGGGCCGAAGGGGATGTCCCCGGGACCGGCCGCCCAGCCACCCGTGTCGGTCTCCCCGGCCCCGCCCCAGCCGCCCTCGGGCACCGGCCCGGGGCCGGTGCCGGTGGCGCGCGCCTGAGCGGGGTGCGACAGCACCACCCGCGCGGCGGCCGGTGCCGGGGAGGGGAGGAAGACCTTCGGCGCCGACGGCTCCCCGGGAGCTCCCGCGAGGAGCACCGCGCCCGCCGGGGGGACCGGTGAGGCCGCCGGGGAGAGCGGACCGGCGGGGACCGCCGCCCGCCTTCCGGCCGCCGGGACGACCGGTGCCCACCGGGCCGCCGGACCGGCAGGCACCGTGCGCGGAGCCGGCGACACCGTCGTGACCGCCGCGTCCGGCCCCGGGCCGCCGTCCTCGTCCCGGGGCTCCGCGCCCTCCGTCGTCTCCCGCGCGATCCGCTCCGTGGTCAGCAGGATCAGCCCGCCCGCCGCGACCACACCGCAGCTCAGGGCCAGCGCGGTGCCCGTCGAGCCGTAGCGGAAGGTCTCCCCGAACATCGTCAGGCCGACCACCGCGGCCACCACCGGGTTGACGACCGTCAGCGTGGCCAGCGGCGCGGCCAGGCCCGCGCCCCGGTAGGACGCCTGCGACAGCAGCATCCCGGCCGTGGCCAGCACCCCGATGACGGCCAGGCTCGCGAGCCCGGCCACCGGCGCACCGCCGGTCCAGTCCACGGCCACGGTCTTGGTGAACACCGACGCCATGCCGAAGGCGATACCGGCCGCCGTCGCGAGCAGGATGCTGCGCACCGCGGGGTGCCGGTGCGCGGCGCGGGCCGCGGCCATCAGCGCCACGAGCGCCCCGGCCGTGACGACGGCCGCAGCCAGCCGCTGGGCCGTGTCCAGGGACCGCGCGTCCGACGCGGCGACCAGCGCCAGCAGGCCCGCCAGGCCCACCGTCGCCATGATCGCGCCCCGCCAGGCGGTCGCCCCCGCCCTGCGGCCCACGAACAGCGCCGCCATGGGCAGCGCGAAGACGATGGTCAGCGCCCCCGAGGGCTGCACCAGGCTCAGCGGACCGTAGGCGAGCGCCACCACGTGCAGCAGGGCCCCGAGACCGTTCAGCCCCACCGCGGCCCACCAGCCCGGACGGCGCAGCGGCGCGTACTGGGCGGAGGGGGAGGAGACCGCCACGCGCTCCTGCACGATCGCCCCGCCCGCGTACGCCACCGCGGACACGAGCGAGAGCAGAACGGACAGCGCGAGGGCGCTCATCGGCAGTTCCTCTGCGGGAGGCGGGACCCGAGGGCCCCGCGTGGCGAAGGGGCGTCTTCCATGCACAACACGATGCCGTGCCAGGAGCTTCCCGTCGTCGTCCCTGAGCACTCATTGCGTCCTACTACCGATGGAGTACACCGGGCCCCCGGTCCTCCCCAGGGTGGGCCCCGTCCCCCGGGCCCGGCCCCGTCGCCCCCGACTCCCGACACCCCTGGGGGTGTTGATAGGACTGGCGGGTGGACCTCGACCCCGGCCTCGACGCCCTCCGGCCGTTCGGCGGCTACTTCGCCCTGCGGACCGCGACGCCCCCGTCCGTACTGCCCGCCCTCGCGCGGGCCTGGTCGCCGGTGTCCGCCGGGGAGCCCGCGGAGCCGCCCTCCCCGCAGCGGGACCCGCTGGGCTTCCGGGTCCGCAGGGTCGCCGCCCTGCTGCGCGCCCCCGAGATCCGGGTCGCCGCCTCCGTCGCGCACCAGGGGCTCGCGGCCCGGCTCTGGTCGGTGGCGCTGGGCTGCGCCGCCCTCTACGGCGCCGTCCCCGATCCGCGCTCCCCGCTGCTGCGCTGGGACCCCGGCGCCGCCGCCCCCGACGACCTGTGGCTGACCGGGGTCGAGCCCCTGCCCGGGGACGCGGCCACCCTGGCGGGGACCGTGCTGGACGCCCAGCTCGTGCCGCTGACGGCCGCCGTGCACGCCCGCTACCGGGTCGCCACCGGACTCCTGCGGGGCAACGTCGCCTCCGCCCTGGCCGGCGCCGCCCGGGAGTTCGGCCGGCTGGCCCGCGCCCAGGGGCGTCCGGACGCGGCGGAACGCGCCCGGACGCTGACCGCCGCCCTGTTCGCGCACCCCCTGCTGACGGGCACCGGCGTCCTCACCGCGCTCCCGGCCCGTCCCGGCACCCCGCCGGACACCGTCTTCCGGCGGCTGAGCTGCTGCCTGTACTACCGGGTCCCCGGCGGCGGAGTCTGCGGCGACTGCTGCTTCCCCCGCGCGCCCCGGAGCGCCCGGCCCCCGGGCCCCGCGGGGGACCTCCCCGCCGGGTGAGCCGACGGACGACGGACACGGGCACGGGCACGGACACCGGCATGGACGCGGGCACGGGCGCGGGCGCGGCGGACGCGGAAGAGGGGCGCGGGAGCGGTCAAGGGCGTGGACGCGTGCGCCGGGGAGGTGCCGGGGAAGGGGTGGGCGCGGCCCGGGCCCGGCCCCGCCACGGTCGGCCCGCAGCCGTACGGGTGAACGCTCCGCCCCCGGCCGGGGCCCGCGGGGCGCGGGACCGCGGTACCCGCGCAGGTCCCGGCGCCCCGCCCCGCTCCCGGGCACAGGACTTCTCCTTGTCGTTAACTGTGCGTAACGTGATCGTACTTGACCGTAATCGGCGGAGGGCGATTGACTGCTGCTCCACCCACGTCCCCGCGAGGCACCCGTGACGTCCCATCCGCTCGCCCCCCTCGACCTGGCGTTCTGGAGCATCGAGTCCGCCGAGCACCCCATGCACCTGGGAGCGCTGGGCGTCTTCCCCGCCGACTCGCCCACCGCCGGTGCCCACGCCGCCGACCTGCTCGCGGCCCGCGCGCCCGCGGTGCCGGGGCTGCGGATGCGCATCCGCGACCGCTGGCGCCCCCCGCTCGCCCCCGGCCGGCCCCTCTCCCTCGGCTCCCTCGCCTCCCTGGGCGGCGCCGCCCGCGAGCCCGACCCCGACTTCGACCCCCTCGACCACGTCCGGCTGCACCCGCCGGCCGCCGACTTCCAGACCGCCGCCGGGCGGCTGATGGAACGCCCTCTCGACCGCGACCGGCCGCCCTGGGAGGCTCATGTGCTGCCGGCCGCCGACGGCGCGTCGTTCGCCGTGCTGTTCAAGTTCCACCACGCCCTGGCCGACGGGCTGCGCGCGCTCACCCTGGCCGCCGGGATCCTCGACCCCGTGGACCTGCCCGAGCCGCGCCCCCGCCCCGAGCCGCCCCGGCGCGGCCCGCTCCCCGCGGTGCGGGACCTGCCCGGCCTGCTGCGCGGCGCCCTCTCCGACGCCGGACGCGCCCTGGACATCGGTGCCGCCGCGGCCCTGTCCACCCTCGACGTCCGCTCCTCGCCCGCCCTCGCCGCGGGGGCCTCCGGCACCCGCCGCACCGCCGGGGTCTCCCTCGACCTCGACGACGTGCACCGCGTCCGCAAGACCGTCGGCGGCACCGTCAACGACGTCCTTATCGCCGTCGTCGCCGGGGCCCTGCGCCGCTGGCTGGACGAGCGCGGCGACGGCAGCGAGGGCGTGGCCCCCCGCGCCCTGATCCCCGTCTCCCGGCGCCGCCCGCGCACCGCCCACCCGCAGGGCAACCGGCTCTCCGGCTATCTGATACGGCTCCCGGTCGGCGATCCCGACCCGCTCTCCCGGCTCGGCACCGTCCGCGCCGCCATGGACCGCAACAAGGACGCCGGACCCGCCCGGGGCGCCGGGGCCGTCGCCCTGCTCGCGGACCACGTCCCCGCGCTCGGCCACCGCCTCGGCGGCCCCCTGGTCGGCCAGGTGGCCCGGCTCTGGTTCGACATCCTGGTCACCAGCGTGCCGCTGCCGAGCCTCGGCCTGCGGCTCGGCGGCCACCCGCTCACCGAGGTGTACCCGTACGCCCCGCTGGCCCGGGGCCACGCCCTCGCGGTGGCCGTCTCCACCTACCGGGGCCGGGTCCACTACGGGCTGGTCGCGGACGCCGGGGCGGTCCCGGACCTCGACCTGCTCGCCCGCGCCCTGACCGAGGAGGCCGAGACCTTGCTCACTGCCTGCGGTTCCTGACCCCCGCGGGTTTGGCTCCGTGGGCCGGCGCCGCCTAAAATCCCCCGTTCGACAGCGGACGCGTCTCGAAGCGCCGCGACGGTGACCAGGGACGGCAGCGGCGATGACGGTGACACAGGACGGTGCGGCGACCACGGACGAGGTGCCCGCGGCCGAGTACGGCCCCGGCATCGACCCCGAACGGCTCGCCGTCTGCCTGAGCGTGCTGGAGGAACTTGACGGGCTGGAGGTCGACCACCCCGACGCCATCCGCGTCCGCCGGGCCACCTCGCACATCTACCGCACGGTCAAGCAGCGCCGCCGCCAGGAGCGCCGGGCCGCCAAGACCGCCCACGACAAGGCCGTCACCGAGGCCACCGCCACCGGCTCCGCCCAGCGCATCGACGACGAGACCGAGGGCCTCCTGCCCTCCTCCCGCACCGAGGAGGGCACGGTCGCCGGCATACTCCAGCGCCCGCGCTCCTGCTACATCTGCAAGCAGCGCTACGTCGAGGTCGACTACTTCTACCACCAGCTCTGCCCGGAGTGCGCCGCCGAGAACCGGACCCGGCGCGACGCCCGCGCCGACCTCGGCGGCAAGCGCGCCCTGCTCACCGGCGGCCGGGCCAAGATCGGCATGTACATCGCGCTCCGGCTGCTGCGCGACGGCGCCCACACCACCGTCACCACCCGCTTCCCCAAGGACGCCATCCGCCGCTTCACGGCCATGGACGACTCGGGGGAGTGGCTGCACCGCCTGGAGGTCGTCGGCATCGACCTGCGCGACCCGGGGCAGACCGTGGCGCTCGCCGACCGGATCGCCGGGCAGGGCCCGCTCGACATCCTGATCAACAACGCCACCCAGACCGTACGCCGCCTGCCCAGCGCCTACGCCGCCCTCGTCGACGGCGAGGGCGCGCCGCTGCCGGCCGGGGAACTGCCGGGCCACCACGTCATCGGCGCCTTCAACTCCGGCGCGGTGGACGGGCTGACCGCGCTGCCCGTCGGCACCTCCGGGCTCGACGCGCAGAAGGTCGCCGACCTCGCCCTGGTGGCGGGCAACGCCAGCGTGGTCCGGCACCGCGAGGGCACCGCCATCGACGCGGGCGGACTGGTGCCGGACGTGGTCGACACCAATACCTGGGTGCAGACCATCGAGCAGATCTCCCCGGTGGAACTGCTGGAGACCCAGCTCTGCAACTACACGTCGCCGTTCATCCTGATCAGCAAGTTGCGCCCGGCGATGGCCGAGGCCGCGCGCCGGTCGGCCGCGGGACGCGCCTACGTCGTCAACGTCTCCGCCATGGAGGGCGTGTTCGCCCGCGGCTACAAGGGCGCGGGCCACCCCAACACCAACGCGGCCAAGGCCGCCATGAACATGGTGACGCGGACCAGCGCCCAGGAGATGTTCGACGCCGACCGCATCCTGATGACCTCCGTCGACACCGGCTGGATCACCGACGAGCGCCCGCACTACGACAAGCTGCGGCTGGCCGAGGAGGGCTTCCATGCCCCGCTCGACCTGATCGACGGCGCCGCCCGCGTCTACGACCCGATCGTGCGCGGCGAGGCGGGCGAGGACCTGTTCGGCGTCTTCATGAAGGACTACGCCCCCGGCAAGTGGTGAGCCCCGCCGCACCGCGGCACCCCGGTGCGGCGCCCGGCGGGCGGTGACCCCGCCCGCTGCCGCGCCGGCCGGGGCGCGGCGGCACCGCCGGCGCCGGGTCAGTCCGCCGCCCCCAGCCGGGCGCTGCGCGCGGCCACCAGTTCCAGCACCGTCCGCCAGTCCTCCAGGACCCCGGCGTCGAACACCGCCGTCCGGGCCTCCTCGTCCGCCTGCCCGAGGCGGTCGACGTCGTCGTCGGGCATCCCGTCCGCACCCGCGTGGCGGCGCAGCAGCCGCCCCACCCGGCGCCCCAGCAGCGGCTCCACCGCCCCGGCGGTGCGGCCGCCCGGATCGCCCGGCCACAGCGCGCGGCCCACCGGGCAGACCAGTCCGGCCACCTGAAGCTCCTTGTCGGCCGGGCGCCGCCGGCGCAGCAGCGCGGCGGTCCGCAGCGCGTGCCCGTGGGCGTCGCCCGCCCCGCCGGGTCCGGTGCCCCCGCCGGTGCCGGGACGCACGCCCCGGCAGGCGTACAGCAGGTCCATCAGCTCCTCGACGCTGCGCAGTTCCACGCCTCGGTCCTCCCGCCAGACAGCCGGTCCGTACCGGCAGCGCACCATGCCCGGTTGGCGCCCCGACCAACGGCGGCTGAACGGGACGCCCCGCGCTCCTCCGTTCCGGCGAACCCGTCCCCCTTCCCTACGCCGATCGGGTGAGCCGGGTGGACGGGCGAAAGTGATGAAAGCGTGCGCAACGTCCCGACCGGGTGCGGTGCCCCGGTGAAGGAATCGCCCGGATTTCGAGCCCCATAGAGCGCGGCCCCGCTCATTTGGTTAATCTGAGCCGGACGGGCGGCGATCCGGGATTCCACCCATTCCGCACCCACGGTCCGTCAGGGACGGGCGGGCCGACCGCGGCCCGGTCCCGCCCGAGTACCGGCGCCACCGCGTCCGAACTGCAGGCGACCAGAACCCCGCGCGGGCGTCGGTGACCGGACAGCGGCCCGGCCGCCGGGCCCGCGGGTGACCCGACACATAAGGAGTGCGCGGTGACACCGGAGACGATGACCGACCCGGATCTGACCCCCGAGGAGTACGGCGGGCGCAGGCGCCGCCGCCCCGGGGAGATCGGCAGCCTCGACGTGTGGGCCCGCTCCGCGCCCATCCGCCTCGCCGGGTACGAGGAGGACCTCGCGGAGCCCCACATCCTGCCCAGCGTGGACTGACCCGCCGAGCGCGGGCCGGTCGCTCCGGGCCCCGGCGGCGGGCGTACCGGACTCGCGCCCATGCCGATCGGGGAAGCGACCCCCGGCGACTGGCCGCGGATCCGGCCCGTCTGGCACCGCGTCGTCGCCGCGGGGGACACCCGCACCTGGGACCCGGACACCTCCGAGGAGGAGGTCGGGTCCCCGTGGTCGGGGCCCGCCGAGCGCGTCCGCGTCACCGACGACGACGGCGCGGTCGTCGCGTCCGCGTACCTGCCCCCCTACTACGGGGGTCCGGCCGCCGGGATCGCCAACGCCGGGTTCATGGCCGACCCCGGCCGCACCGGGCGGGGCACCGGGCGGGCCCTCGCGGAGCACGTCCTGGCCGAGGCCGCCGCACAGGGCTACCGGGCCATGTGTTCAACGCCGTCGTCGGGACCAGCCCCGCCGTGCGGCGCCGGACCTCCCTGGGGTTCGGGGTCCTCGGCACTGTGCCGGACGCCTTCGCCCCCCCCGGCACGGCCGGGCCGGGCCGGGCCGGGCCGCTCATCCTGTACCGCGCCCCGTAGCGGGCGGGGCGCCCGAGCGGGGCGTCAGTCCAGCGGCGCCGTCCGCCGCCAGGGGCGCAGCGCCTCGATCCGCTCCGCCACCTCCAGCAGCACCCCCTCCGAGCCCGGCCGCCCCACCAGCTGCACGGCGGCGGGGGCACCCGACGGCAGGGTGCCGGACGGGAGGGCCATCGCGGGCCATCCGGTCAGGTTCCACGGCGGGGTGAACGGCGAGTACCCCGAGTTCGCCGCCACGTTGCGCAGCCAGCCCCGCTCGTGCCAGGGCCCGGCCAGGGGCGAGCGGCGGGCCAGCGCCGGGGTCAGCAGCACGTCGTACTCCGCGAAGAACGGCGCCAGCCGGGCCCGCAGCCGCTCCCGGGCACGGCTGGTTTCCACCGAGGGGGCGAAGCGCCGCCCGATGGCCGCGTGCACCCGGGTGCGCCGCGTCAGCAGCCGGGGGTCCAGGCCCCGCGCGTCCACCGCCGTGCCCGCGGACCAGTGGGTGAGCGCGGTCGTCCCCAGCGACGCCGGGTAGGGCGGGTCGGCGCGGCGCACCACGTGCCCCTCGCGCATCAGCAGCGCGGCGACGGCCCGGACCGCGTCCCCGTACGGACGCGCGACGGTGACCCCGGCCAGGGGGCTGCGCGTCGAGACGGCGACCCGCAGACCGCCGGGCTCCCGGCGGGGCGGCGGCACCGTGTCCGCGAGGACCGCCAGCGCCAGGCGCAGGTCCTCGACGGTGGTCGCCAGCGGGCCGTTCTCCGACAGCCCGAACCAGTCTCCGTCGCCGATGCCGGCCGGCACCACGCCGTGTCCCGGTTTGATCGTGACCAGACCGCAGTTGGCCGCGGGTATGCGCAGCGACCCCATCCCGTCGTTGCCCAGCGCCAGCGGGACCATCCCGGCGGCGACGGCCGCGGCGCTCCCGCCCGAGGAACCGCCCGCCGACCGCGTCCGGTCCCAGGGGTTGCGGGCGGTGCCGTGGACGCCGTCGGTGGTGCCGAACACGCACAGCTCGGGCACGTTGGTCAGCCCCACGACCACCGCGCCCGCCGCCCGCAGCCGGGCCACGGTGGCGTGGTCGGCCCCGGCGGGCGTGTCCGGGGTGGCGGCCGAGCCGTTGCGCAGCGCCTCCCCGCGCACCGCCAGGTTGTCCTTCACCGCCACCGGAACGCCGGCCAGCGGCAGCGTGCCCAGATCGCCCCGGGCGGCCACCTCGTCGGCCTCGGCGAGCGCGGCCCGGGACCGCACGGCGCGGAAGGCGCCGATCCGGGCGTCCAGCCGCTCGATCCGGGCGAGGTGCGCGGCCACCACCTCCCGGGGCGCGGCCCGCCCCTCGCGAACGGCGGCGGCGATCTCTGCGGCGGTCCGGCCGGCCCAGTCGGTCACGGGGGGCTCCTCGGGGTGCGGTGGGGCGGGTCGCCCGCGCCCCGGGCGGCGGAGCCGCGCGGACGGCCCGCCCGCCGGACACCCGTGCCCGGAGGGCCCGCCCGCCCGGACACCTCCCGCCGGGACCACGGTCCCGTACCGTACCGCCCGCCCGGCCGCCGGGAGGAGGCAGGGCGGCCCCCGGGAAGCGCCCGGGACGTTCGCGGGGTGCTCTCCGGAGCCGCGCCCGGGACGTTCACGGCGTGCTCCGGGCCCCGCCCGGGACGCTCACGGTGCGCCCCTCCCGGGGCCCGGTGGCACTCGCGGGCGCTCGCCCCCGCCGTCCGCCTCACCCCCGGTCCGCGTCCCCCAGCCGGGTCGGCGGCAGGTACTCCCGCACGTACGTCCGCTCCCAGCACGCCCCCGTCGCGCGCAGCTCGCGCCAGGTCGTGTAGCGGTACCGGAACAGCCGGGCGCGCACGAAGCGGGGCGGCGCGTCCGGCGGGAACGGCGAGCGGCGCAGCAGCCGCAGCGTGGCCGGGTCGTTCTCCAGCAGCCGCTCCACCAGGGTGCCGAACCACGGCGCGGCGTACGCGGGGGACAGCGCGGCGAACCACATCAGCCAGTCCAGCCGCAGGTGCCAGGGCGCGTACTGGCGCGGCCAGCGCCGGGGGTCGCCGGGCTTGCCCCGGAACTCGTACTCCCGCCAGTCCCCGTCCGGGCGGGGCACCGCGTCGGCCGTCCCCTCGATCACCACCTCGTGCCGGACACGGCTGACGCTGCCGAAGGCGCCGTAGGTGTTGACCAGGTGGAACGGGTCGAAGGCGCGGTTCATGACCTGGCGCCGGGAGAGCATGTTCCGCACCGGCCCCCGGCTCAGGAACAGCAGCGCCGCCGCCACCGCCAGGACCACCGCCGCGTACCAGGGCGGAGCCTGCGGCAGGGGCGGGGGAGTGCCCGGGAACCGCATCACCGGGAGCGCGAGCACGATGGTCAGCCAGTTCAGCCAGGCGAAGTTGCCCGACAGCACCAGCCAGAGCTGGGTGGCGATCATCACGGCCGCGGCGGCCGTCGCCACCGGCTGCGGGGTGAACAGCAGGAACGGCACCACGAGCTGGGTGACGTGGTTGGCGGCCACCTCCACCCGGTGCAGCGGCCGGGGCAGCCGGTGGAAGAACCAGCTGAGCGGGCCCGGCATCGGCTGCGTCTCGTGGTGGTGGTCCAGACAGGTCAGGTTCCGCCAGCACGGATCGCCCCGCATCTTGATCAGCCCCGCCCCGAACTCGACCCGGAACAGCAGCCACCGCAGCAGGAACAGCACCACCACCGGCGGCGCCACCTCGTCGTTGCCCAGGAACACCGCGAGGAACCCGGTCTCCAGCAGCAGCGACTCCCAGCCGAACGCGTACCAGGTCTGCCCCACGTTCACCACCGACAGGTACAGCAGCCACGGCACCAGCCACAGCGCCATCGCCCCCCCACAGCGGCAGCGCCCCGTCCGCGCCCGCCGCCAGCGCCGCCGACACCGCGCAGCCCGTCCAGCAGCAGCCCGCGAAGAAACGGTCCGAGTACCGCCACCGGAACAGGCTCGGTGCCCGCCGCGCCGGCACCCGGGCCACGTGGCGCGGCACCGGCAGCAGCCCGCGCTCCCCGATCAGCGCCCGGAACTGCCGCAGCGCCGACAGGAACGCCACCAGATACACCACGGCCAGGGCGCGCTGGAACACCAGCCGGCCCAGCCACTGGTCGGGTGTGGTGAACCACTGCACCGCCGCGCACCTCCCGTCCGCGCCGTCCGCCGGGGGCTTTGGGTACCCGGCGGGACGGCGTTCTCGCGGTCGTGCCCCGGGCAGGCGGGCCTGAGTCGAAGTATCGGGCGAATCCTGGCAATGTGGGCTCCATGGCCGATCCGGGAGCGAGCGCGTTGTCCCTCCCGGACGAGTGGCCCGACTGGCCGGCCCGACCCTCGCCCGTCCTGGCGCTCAACCGCATGGGCAGCTTCGACTGGGACCTGGACACCGGTCTGATCCATCTGGACGCCCGGGCGCACGAGGTGTTCGACCTGCTGCCCGAGGAGTTCGACGGCCGCCCCGAGGCGCTGGCCGGACGCGTCCCCCGGGCCGAGGGACTGCGGCTGGACACCCTGGTCGCGCAGGCGATGAGGAACGGCAGCGAGCACTACGGCGCCTACTTCCGCGTCCGGCTGCGCGACGGCACGCTGCGCTGGGCCCACACCCAGGGCCGCATCCGGCGGGACGGTGCCGGCCGCCCCCGCCGGATCGTCGGCATCCTGCGCGACGCCACCCTGGAGCTGGAGGAGAGCGACGCCCGCCGGGACCGGGCAGCCCTGGACGAGGCCCGTCGGCGGCGGACCGGCGTCGTGCAGTCCGCCACGGCCGCCCTCGCCCACGCCCGCACCGTCGACGACGTCATCGACGCCCTCAAGGACACCGCCGGCCTTCCCCACCTGGGCGCCACCGGCATCGTCATGGGCCTGGTGGAGGGCGACCGCATCCTGGTGGTGGCCGAGGGCCCGGACGACGGCTTCATGGAGGGAACCCGGGTCACCCGGGTCGACGAGGCGTACCCGATGAGCGAGGCGGTGCGCACCCTCAGCCCCTGCTTCATCGAGTCGCCGCGCGAGTTCGCGGAGCGCTACCCCGCCCTCTGGCCGCACCTGACCGGCCTGCGGATCACCGCCGCCGCCTACCTCCCCCTCATCGCCCAGGCCCGCCCCATCGGCGCGGTCGGCCTCCTCTACAGCGACCGCTCCGGCTTCACCCCCGAGGACCGCAACGTCCTCGTCGCGGTCGGCAGCAGCATCGCCCAGAGCCTCCAGCGGGCCATGCTCTACGAGCAGGAGACGGACCTCGCCGAGGGGCTCCAGCAGGCCATGCTGCCGCGCACCATCCCCAGCGTGCCCGGCTGCGACATCGCCGTCCGCTACCGCGCCGCCAGCGCCGCCGGGACCCTCGGCCGCGACATCGGCGGCGACTGGTACGACCTCATCCCGCTGCCCGGCGGCAGGGTCGGCGCCGTCATCGGGGACGTCCAGGGCCACGACACCCACGCCGCCGCGGTCATGGGCCAGCTCCGCATCGTGCTGCGCGCCTACGCCGCCGAGGGCCACCCGCCCGCCACCGTCATGGCGCGGGCCTCCGTCTTCCTCCACGAACTCGACACGGACCGCTTCGCGACCTGCCTGTACGCCGAGGCCGACCTGGCCACCGGCGTGGTCCGGGCGGTGCGCGCCGGGCACATCGACCCCCTGCTGCGGCGCGGCGGAGGTGCCTGCCGCCGGGTGCCCGTCCCGGGCGGGCTGCCGCTCGGCCTGTCCGCCGAGTTCGGCCGGCTCTCCTACCCCGTCGGCACCATCGAGCTGGACCCCGGCGACACCCTGGTCCTGTGCACCGACGGCCTCGTCGAACGGCCCGGCGCCGACCTCGACGACGGGGTGCGGGCGCTGGCCGCCCTGGTCGCCTCCGGCCCCGAGGAGGTGCGGGCGCTGGCCGACCGGCTGATCGAGCTCGCCGCGCGGCGCCGGGGCGACGACGACGCGGCCCTGCTCCTGCTGCGCCGCCGGGAGCGGGAGAGCCGGGAGACCGGCCGCCGGCTGCGGCGGCACGTGGCCCCCGGCGACCCGGAGGCCCTCGGCGGGGCGCGGCGCGCGATCCGGACGGCCGCCCGCGGGTGGGGCGTCGGGCGGCACGCCGACGACATCGCCCTCGTCGCGGACGAGCTGATCACCAACGTCCTGCTGCACACCGAGGGCTTCGCCGTCGTCACCCTGCGGCTCCTGTCGGACACCGGCCGCAGGCTGCGGGTCGAGGTCGAGGACTCCTCCAGCACCCTGCCGCGCCGCCGGGAGGCGGCGGAGAACGGGATGACGGGGCGGGGCCTGCTCCTGGTCGAGACCCTGGCCGACGGCTGGGGGGTGGAGGCGCGCGGCGGCGGCAAGTGCGTCTGGGCCGAGTTCGCCCTGCCCGGCCCGGCCGTCGCCCCCGCCGAGGCGCCCGCCCCCGCCGTCCGGCCCGCGGCCCCGCCCGGCCGGGAGCCCTGAGGCCGTCCGGCCGCGGCGGTGGCACCCTGGACCCATGCCCGAACTGCCCGAGGTCGAGGCGCTCAGGGACTTCCTGACCGAGCACCTCGACGGCCGCGAGATCGTCCGGGCCCTGCCCGTGGCGATCAGCGTCCTCAAGACCTACGACCCCCCGCTCACCGCCCTGGAGGGCCGCCGGGTGACCGGCGTTCGCCGCTACGGCAAGTTCCTCTCCATCGGGACCGACGGCGGCCCGTACCTGGTGACCCACCTCGCCCGCGCGGGCTGGCTGCGCTGGCAGGACACGCTGCCCGCCGGTCCGCCCCGCCCGGGCAGGGGACCGCTCGCCCTGCGCGTCGCCCTGGACACCGGCGCGGGGTTCGACCTGACGGAGGCCGGCACGCAGAAGCGGCTCGCGGTGTACGTCGTCACCGACCCCGAACTGGTGCCCGGCGTCGCCCGGCTCGGCCCCGATCCGCTCGCCCACGACTTCGACGAGGCCCGCCTCGCCGGCCTGCTCGCGGGCGAACGGCGGCGGCTCAAGGGCGCGCTGCGGGACCAGGGCCTGATCGCGGGCGTGGGCAACGCCTACAGCGACGAGATCCTGCACGCCGCGCGGATGTCGCCCTTCAAACTCGCCGCCTCCCTCACCCCGGAGGAGACGGCACGGCTGTACGGGGCGCTGCGCACCACGCTGACCGGGGCCGTGGAGCGGTCCCGGGGCCTGGCCGCGGGGCGGCTGAAGGCCGAGAAGAAGAGCGGCCTGCGGGTCCACGGCCGGACCGGCGAGCCCTGCCCGGTCTGCGGCGACACCATCCGCGAGGTCTCCTTCAGCGACTCCTCGCTCCAGTACTGCCCGACCTGCCAGACCGGCGGCAGGCCCCTGGCGGACCGCAGGATGTCCCGGCTGCTGAAGTAGCGGACCCTCAGAAGAGATGGATGGCGAGGTGGCCCAGGGGCAGGCCCAGGCGCCAGGCCGGTGTCCACACCTTGGGGCCCTCCTCCTCGCCGCCGCCCGCCGTGCCGCCGGGCACCGCGTTGAGGTCGGGGGCGAGCAGCTCCGTCTCGCGCAGCCAGCGCCAGGCCGCCCGGGCCAGCTCCAGGTCGGGCGAGGTGCCGCCGTCGGCGTCGGCCGCCGTCTCGGCCAGCCGTTCGCGGACCCACTCGTGCCACGGCTGGTCGTAGGCGGTCAGCGACAGCCAGGTCTGCAGCCGGGTGACGACCCGGATGCCGCACAGCTCGCCCCCGGTGTCGGACAGGAACACCGTCAGCGCCAGCGCGTCCCGCCCGGCGCGGAACTCGAAGGACGTGGGCGGCATCAGATCGCCGGTGCGCAGCAACTCGTCCGCGATGTACTCGGCGTACAACCAGGCCATGGGGACGGTGAGTTCGTCCCCGCCGGTGCCCTCCGCGCTCTCGTGCCCTGTCTGCGGCATCCTTCCGCCCCCTCCGGTGCGCGCGCCTCGCCCGACCCGGGGCGTCGCCTCCGGTCCGGAACACGGATGAGGACAGCCGATTACTCAACCGGGGCGCACGCAAGGCACTTTGCCAAGACGTGACCGTCCGGTGGGTTTCACCGCAGGTCGGCGGCGTAACCGGGCAGCACCCGGCGCAGGGCGCGCAGCGCGTAGTACGCGCGGGACTTCACCGTCCCGGCCGGGATGCCCAGTGCCGCCGCGGCCTCCGCCACGCTCGCCCCCCTGAAGTACACCAGCACCAGCACCTCGCGGTGCTCCGGGGAGAGCGTCTTCACGGCCTCGCGCACGTCGAGCGCGGCGGCGGCCCGGTCGGCGTGGTCGGCGCAGGCGGGCGCGTTCTCCAGATCGGTGTCGCCGACCTCGGCGGGCCGTGCCTGCCGTGCCCGGCGCGCGTCGATGGCGAGCCTGCGGGCCACGGTGAGCAGCCAGGGCCGCACCGATTCGAAGGCGTCGGTGCGCAGCGCCTCGGGGTGCTGCCAGGCGCGGACGAGGGTCTCCTGCACAAGGTCCTCGGCGCGCTGCCGGTCGCCGTCGCTGAGCCGCAGGAGCAGCGCGAACAGCGGTCCGCCGTGGTCCCGTTGGAGCGCGGCGAGCTCATGTTCGGCGGTGGTGGTCGTGTCGGGAAGAGCGATTCCGGCCGTCATGCGCGTATGGCATCCCAGGGGGCCGCCGGGGGGACAGGGCGCGCGCGGCGGTGTGCGGCGGACGGTCGATCGCGTCGACGAACGGTACGACGAACGGTCGGTGGGCGTCCGCGGGCGGTCGGTGAACGGTCGACGGCGAGCCGGCCGGGGTGCGGCTCAGAGGGTTCGGGGCGGTCCGGACGAGGCCGCCGTCCGGGAGCGGTGGCCTCGCCCGGGACGGCGGCCGGGCCGGACGGGAGGCCGTGGTGGCGGGCGGTGCGGTTCCGCCCGGCCACGCCGGTGAGGCCGCCGTCGCGGGGCCGAACCGGCCGTCCCGTCACCGCCGCGCGCCCCGTTCCCCCGGCCGCCGCCGCACCGCCGTGCGGCTCCCGGCGTTCCGCCCGCCGTGGCCGGTCGCCCGCGGGTCGTGCCCGCCGGTCGGGCTAATGGGCGTGTCGGAGCCGCCCGGCCCACCGCCCACCTTCTTACCTGTTCGTACGTACATGTGACATGCATGCGAGCGGACTCCGGTGGCCGAATCCCGGACGGTCCGCGCGCGGGACCGCAGCGGGGTGAACGGATGACCCGGATGATCACACGCAGCCGGCAGGTGGCGCTGTGCCTGACCGCCCTGCTCGCCGCCGGAGCGGCCTGCCAGGCCCGCGGCCACGAACCGCCGGGCCGCCCGGCCCCCGCCCCCGCCGACACCGGGGCCTTCACCCTGGTCGCCTCCGGCGACGTCCTGCCGCACGACCCGGTCATCGAGCGGGCCCGCTTCGACTCGGGCGGTACCGGCTACGACTTCCGCCCCATGCTGGCCGGGATCGCCCCCGTCGTCTCGGGCGCGGACCTCGCCCTGTGCCAGCTGGAGACCGGCTCCGGCGCGGACGGCGACGCCCCGGGCCATCCCGGCGCCGCCTCCCCGCCCGAGCTGGCCGCGGGCCTGGCCGCCACCGGCTACGACGGCTGCTCCACCGCCTCCGACCACAGCCTGGACGGCGGCGCCGACGGCATCCGCCGCACCCTGGACGCCCTGGACCGCGCCGGTGTCCGCCACGCCGGGACGGCGCGCACCGAGGACGAGGCCCGTGCCGTCATCCTCCTGCGCGCGGGCACCTCCGCCCGGGTCGCCCACCTCTCCTACACCTACGGCACCCACGGCCAGCCGCCGCCGGACGGGCCCTGGGCCGTCGCCCTGATCGACGAGGGGCGGATCGTGGCCGACGCGCGGACCGCGCGGGAGGCGGGCGCGGACGTCGTCGTGGTGTCCGTGCACTGGGGCACCGCATGGCAGGACACCCCGGACGAGCGGCAACTCGGCCTCGCCCGGCGGCTCACCGCCTCCCGCAGCGGCGACCGCCCCGACATCGACCTGATCCTCGGCACCCACGCCCATGTCCCGCAGGCGTACGAGAAGGTGAACGGCACCTGGGTGGTCTACGGGATGGGCGACCAGATCGCGGGGGAGACGGTCGACGACCGGGGGCGGCGCGATGCGCGCGGCAACGAGTCCACCCTCGGCCGCTTCACCTTCGCCCCGCCCGCCCGGCCCGGCGGGCGCTGGCGGGTCACCCGGGCCGAGTTCGTCCCGCAGTTCTACGACCTGGACGCCGGACGGGTGGTCAACCTCAACCGGGCGCTGGACGGGGGCGCCGAGCTGCGCCCGGTGCGGGACCGCGTCCGCGACGTGGTGCTCAGCCGGGGCGCGGCGCGCGACGGCCTGGTGATGGGCGAGTGATCCCGCCGGGCGCGGACCTCCCCGCGTCCGAGGCCCTCCACCCGGCGCCGCCCCGGCCCGCCTGCCCGCCGCCCCTCGCGTCCGCCGCCCCTCGCGTCCGTCGTCCCGTATCCGCCCGCTCCGGAACGCCCGCCGTTCTCCGCGCCGGCCGTCCCCCGCGCGCGGACGGGGAGCGACGCCGAGCCCGTTCGCCACGGGCACGGCGTAGGCCGTCCCCCGCGCGCGGACGGGGAGCCGGGGCGCGCTAGTTGTCGTCGACGTGGTCCAGGGCGGAGAGCATCCGCCCCAGCACCCGCAGGCACGCGCTCACCTCGGCGTCGGTCAGTCCGCCGCCGACCTCGCGCAGCAGCCGGTGCTCCCGCTCCAGCACGGCGGTGATCAGCCCGCCGCCCGCCGGGGTCAGCCGGATCAGCGACGAGCGCCGGTGGGCGGGGTTCGGGATGCTCTCCGTCAGCCCCCGCCCGGCGGCCTCGTTGACCATGCGCTGCACGAACTGGCGGCTGATCGCCTGCGCCCGGCCCATCTGCGGCACGGTCATCGGGCCGTTGCGGTGCAGCAGGGTCAGCACGGCGCGGACCCCGACGGCGAGGTCGTCACCGGCGAGGCCCTGTTCGACGCTGCGCTGCGCCCGCCGGTAGAGGGGGCCGACCAGGTCGTACACCTCGGTGAGGCGGTGGGCCAGTTCGTCGGGAGGGAGAGGGGCGTCGATGGGGTTCACCCCGCCATCATGACACCTCGGTTGCCATATCGAGGTGATGAATGACACCCTGGTTGTCATGAAGACCGCCACCGATCTCCGTCTCCTCCCCACCGCCGACGGCGACCTCGCCTATCGCGACACCGGCAGCGGCGACCCGGTCGTCCTGCTGCACTCCGGCTTCGCCGACCACCGGGTCTTCGAGGACCAGATACCGGCCCTGGCCGCCCGGCACCGGGTGATCGCCCCCGACGTCCGGGGCCACGGCGCCTCGGCCAACGCCACCCGCCCGTTCCGCTGGGCCGACGACCTGGCCGCGCTGCTGCGCCACCTCGACGCCGGACCCGCCGTCCTGGTCGGCGTCTCGATGGGCGGGGGCATCGCCGTCGACACGGTGCTCGAACACCCGGGACTGGTCCGCGCGGTGGTCGCCTGCTCCTCGGCGACCAGTGAGTTCCGGTACACCGACCCCTGGGTCCGGGGGATCCAGGCCCGGCAGGCCCGGGCCCTGGGCGCCGGTGACGTGGCCGGCTGGCTGGACGCCTTCCTGCGGTTCGTGCCCGGCGAGCACCGCGCCCCCGGGGACCTCGACCCGGCGATCACGGACCGGCTGCGCGCCATGGCCCTCGGCACCCTCGCCAAGCACTCCCCGGACGAGGAGAACCACCACGTCCCGCTCACCGGCACCTGGGAGCGCGTGCCCGGGATCGCCGTCCCGTTCCTCGCCGTCCACGGTGCCCTCGACGCCCCCGACCTGATCGCGGAGGCGGAGCGGCTCGCCCGTACGGTCCCCGGCGGCCGCTCCGCGCGCGTCGACGGCGCCGCGCACTACCCGAACATGGAGCGCCCCGAGGTCTTCAACGGGATCGTCCTCGACTTTCTGCGCGCCCTCTGACCCGCCCCCGCGCCGCGCCCCGGCGCCCCGGTCCGCCCCGGCGTCCCACGCCCGCCGCCGGGGCGGACCGGGGCGTTCCCGGTCAGCGCCGGGCCAGCTCCGAACGCCGGTAGGAGTACCCGAAGTAGACCCCGAGGCCCACCACGAACCAGACCGCGAACCGCACCCAGGTCTGCCACTGCAGGAAGGTGATCAGCCAGAGGGAGAAGGCGATGCCCAGCGCCGGGACGAACGGCATGAACGGCGTCCGGAAGGTGCGCGGCAGATCGGGCTGCCGGTAGCGCAGCACGATCACCGCCGTGCACACCACCACGAACGCCAGCAGGATCCCGATGTTGGTCAGCTCGGCGGCCTCGCCGATCGGCAGGAAACCGGCGATCACCGCCGACGCGGCGCCGACGATCCAGGTGACCCGCGTCGGCACGTGCCGGGTCGGATGGGTCTTCGCGAACCACTTGGGCAGCAGCCCGTCCCGGCTCATGCTGAACCAGACGCGGGTGACGCCCAGCATGAAGGTGAACATCACCGTGAGGATGCCGATGATGGCGCCCACCGCGATGACGTCCGCCAGCCCGCTCAGCCCCACCGACTTGAACGCCGTCGAGAAGCCGCTCTCCCGGTCGATGTCCTTGTAGTCCTGCATGCCCGTCAGCACCAGGCAGGCCAGCACGTACAGCACCATCGAGATGACCAGCGAGTAGATGATGGCCTTCGGCATGTGCCGCTGCGCGTCCTTGGACTCCTCGGCCGCCGTCGACATCGCGTCGTAGCCGAAGACCGCGAAGAACACCGTCGCCGCGCCGGTGAACGCCCCGCCCACCCCGTAGGGGAAGAACGGATGGTAGTTCGACGTGGTGATGTGGAAGAAGCCGACCCCGATCACCATCAGGACCACCAGCACCTTCAGCACCACCACGACCATCTCGAAGCGGGCCGCGTTCCTGATGCCGAGCGTCAGCAGATACGCGATGAGCAGGCACAGCACGGCCGCGAACAGGTCGACCCGGTGCCCGTCCCCGGTCCCCGGGGCGCCCAGCATCCAGCGGGGCAGGTCCGCCCCCATCTCCCCGACCAGGAAGCTGAAGTAGCCGGAGATGCCGATGGCGACCACCGCCACGATCGCGGTGTACTCCAGCAGCAGGTCCCAGCCGATGAACCAGCCCGTGATCTCGCCGAGCACCGCGTACCCGTAGGTGTAGGCCGAGCCCGCCTTGGGGATCAGCCCCGCGAACTCGGCGTACGACAGCGCCGCCGCCGCGCTGGCCAGTCCCGCGATGAGGAAGGAGACGAGCACCGCCGGCCCCGCGGTGCCGTTGGCGACCGTCCCGGCCAGGGTGAAGATGCCGGCGCCGATGATGCCGCCGACGCCGATCGCGGTGAGCTGCCACAACCCGAGGGACCGTTGCAGACCGGCGCCCGCACCGGCCTCCGTGTCCTCGATGTGCTCGATGGGTTTGCGGCGGAGAACGCCCTCCCCCATGCGGAATCGGGCCATGCGCCCCACCTCTTCGTGATCGGCAAACGGCTGACGGTGGATCATGATGACCTACGCGTGCCCCGGAGGGACGGCGCGACGCACACTCCCCACCGGGGATCACCGGTGCCCCGCCTCCGCTGTCGGCGGTCCGGCCACCCCCCTGCGGCTGCCCCGGATTCCCCACCGCATCCGCTGCCGGCCGCGACTCCGGGACCTCCCTGGGAGCCCTGCCGCCCGCAGGTGCCCGGCCCGGTGTTCCGGCTCCTCCGGACCCGCCGGTCGCCGGCGCGCGTCCGGCGGGATGGGCCGGGCGGGTGGTTGTGCGCCGCCGGTCCGGTGGTGCGGGGCTGCCGCGGCGCACGGCCGGGCGACTGATGAGTCATGACGAAGGATCAGTTGTTCACCCGGCGCCGCGTCCTGCTCGCCGGTGCCGCGTCGGCCACCGCGGCGGGCACCGTCGCGGCCCTCGCGGCCGGACTCGGGGACGCCCCGCCCCCGCCGCCCGTCGCCGCGCCCGGGGCCCCGGCCACCCGCCCGCTCAACCCCTCCGCCTTCCGCCTGGCGCCCTCCACCGGCTACGGCGCCCCCCGCGCGGAGCCCGGGCGGACCGCCGTGCGCAGCGAGCCGATCCTTCGGGTCACGGGCCGGGGGCGCACCATGATGCTCACCTTCGACGACGGCCCCGACCCCCGCTACACCCCCGAGATCCTCGACACCCTGGCCGAGCACCGGGTGCGGGCCACCTTCTTCGTGTGCGGGGAGATGGCCGAGTGGAACCGGGACCTGCTGGCCCGGATGGCCGACGAGGGCCATGTGGTGGGCAACCACACCTGGTCCCATCCCCTGCTCACCGGCCTCACCCGGCGCCGCGTCCAGAGCGAGATGGAGCGCACCAGCGAGATCGTGGAGAAGGCCTACGGCGAACCGCCCCGCTGGTTCCGCGCCCCCTACGGGGCCTGGAACCGCACCGTCTTCCGGATCGGCGCCGACCTCGGCATGGAACCGCTCGCCTGGACCGTCGACACCCTGGACTGGACCGCCCCCGGCACCGGCACCATCGTCGGCCGCGTCGCGGACGGCGCCGCCCCCGGCGTCGTGGTGCTCTCGCACGACGCCGGGGGCGACCGCTCGCAGAGCGTCCACGCCCTGCGCACCTATCTGCCCGCACTGCTGGACTCCGGCTACCAGCTCACCGTCCCCCGGCGGCAGTGGGTCTGACCGGAACCGGGCGTCCGCCCGGCCGGGGCCGGTTCAGCGGACCTCGGCCAGGCGGGCGAAGGCGACGACGTTCCCCTCGTAGCCGTTCTGCTTGGTGAAACCGCCACCGCAGGTGATCACCCGCAGTTCGGGCGCGCCCTTGGAGGCGTAGACCCGGTCGCCGGGGAAGTCGTCCTTCTCGAACACCTCGATGCCGTAGATCTCGAACACCGCGGTCTTCCCGTCCTGCCGGCCGATCTCGACCCGGTTCCCCTTCTTGAGCGCGCCCAGACCGTAGAAGACGGCCGGCCCCCGCTGGTTGTCGACATGGCCGACGACGACCGCCGTGCCCTTCTCCCCGGGAGCCACCGCGCCGGTGAACCAGCCCGCCAGATTGGGGTCCTCGGGGGGCGGCGCGCCGACCCAGCCGTCCGCGTCCAGACCCACCGGCATGACGGGGGCGTCGACCTGGATCGCGGGGATCCTGACCTGGTTCGGCACCGCGTAGGGCAGCGGCGCGGGCCCCTTGGCCGCGGGGTCGCCCGGAGTGGCGCGGGTGTCCGCGGCGGCGGCCGAGGCGGGCTGCGGCGGGCCCACGTCGAACTCCCCCGAACCGTTGCGGATGAGCGCGAGTCCGGTCAGCAGGACCAGCGCTATCACGCCCCAGGGAGCGCGCTTCCGCCGCCGCTCCTCCGCTTCGGCCCATTCGGACGCAGACATTCGCCTTCCCCTCTCGACCCGGCCGTCGCCCGGTCGTTTCCGCGCATACGAGAACGCTAAGGGCGGTGCGGTCCACCGGCGACGGGGCGGCGGCGAACGGGTGGCGCGATCACCCTGCGGCGCGTCCTGCGGAATTCCCGGACGGGAAATGCCTGACACTCCGTGACCTGCGGTGATATACGGCGCCGCGGTGCGGTTCCCGGAATGCCGCTCACCAGGACGGACCAGCGCCGAAATGCGTCCCGGCGCGCGGCAACTGAGGGTCTTTCCGGGAGGCGCTTTCTCGCCGATCGACCGGGGAAACGGGCCCCGGGGCGTCTTCCGCGGAGGATGACATGCGAAAGTCTCGTGCCCTGGCGGCGGCCGGAGCCGCCGTCGCCGTACTCGGACTGGGGGCCCCGGCGGCCACCGCCGGCGGCGACCACAACGCGCCGAGCAACATCGTCGCCATGCCCAGCGTGATCGCCCGCGGCGGCCAGATGACCGTCACGGTCGACGGCTGCCCCCAGGGCGGCACGATGACCTCGGACGCCTTCCGGACGACCCATCTGACCCCGGTCCGGGGCGCCAACGAGACGTCCAAGGGCACCGCGACCATCGACGACGACGCCCGGCCGGGGTCGTACGACATCACGGTCAACTGCTCGGGCCGCACCCTGACCCGGCCGGCCGCCTTCACCGTCATCGGCGGGGTGCGCGGCGGCCTCGGCGGCGGCAGCAGCACCGGGGCGACGCCGACCGACATGGCCATCGGCGGCGGGCTCGTGGCCGCGGCCCTGGCCGGGGGCGGTCTGTTCTGGATGCGCCGCCGGGCCGAGCGGCGGATCTGACCCGGCCGCCGCCGGTGCGCGGGGCCCGCCTCCGGTGAGGCGGGCCCGTCGTCGTGCCCGCCTCCCGCCCGACTCCGGCACCCCGCCCCCGCGTCCCGTCCTTCCCCGCTCCCGGGCCCGCCCGCCCGTTCCCCGGTCCCCGTTCGCCGCGGCGCGCGGGCGGCCGGACACGGACAGGGCTCCGCCCCGGAACCGGCCGAGGGCTCCGGGGCGGAGGGCGATGGGGCGGGGGACCGCCGGGCGCGGGCGCGCGGGGAAGGGGGGACTTGGGCTGGAAGGCCCCGGGGCGGGTCCGCTGCTGGGGTGGGGCGGGGCGGGGCGGGTCGAGGCGTCGCGGGAGCGCGGGGGACGTCTGCCGGGCGGCCGCGCGTGAGGGCGTCAGCCGTGCCGTCCGCCCCCGTCGTCGGCGGAGCGGCGGCGGGCGAAGTGGTACGCCGTGCCGACCGCCCCCGCGATCAGCGCCGCGCCGATCCCGATCCGCTGGAGGTCGAAGCCGCCGACGCTGCCGCCCTCGCCCGCGTGCACCGGGCCGGGGTGACGGGTGTGGTGGCCGCCGCCCGCGATGGTCAGGCGCGTGGTGCCGGTGCGCCCGTCGCAGGTGAACGCGACCTGGTAGACCGCGCCGGGCTCGGCCTCGCGGTCCACCACCGCCGTCGCCGTGGACTGCCGGCGGGGGATGGTGACCGTGTCGAAGACCGGCGAGGAGACGGTGACCCGGCTCTCGCAGCGGCCGTCCTCGCGGTCGACCCGCAGGGTGACCGTGCCGCCCGGGGCGACGGTGGAGGGCTGGACGCTGAAGCCGAACGGCGTGATGCCGCCGACGACCGCTCCGGCGGGGGCGCAGGCGGTGAGGACGCCGGCACCCAGCAGTGCGGCCGAAGCGACGGGTATCGCGCGCATGGTGAATCCTCCGGGACCCGGGGTGCGGCGGCGGACCTGTTCCGCTCGCGCCTGGAATGCACCCCGATGACCGAAACGCTAGGAAGGCGCGCGGCGCGGCGCGATCGCTGTCGCCCGAACGGGGCAGACGGGTGCGCCGCACGGGCGACGGCGGGCGGGGCCCGGCCGCCGCCGCCCGGGCGGGCCGTCACGGACTACCGGCGGGTGCCGCTCGCGCACGGGCCGGCCATGCGGCCCGCACGTGCGGCCCGCATGGCCGGGAGCTGTGCCCCGGGCGGGCCCGCCGTGTGGGCCCGCCGTCGTGGGCGGGCCCGCCGGTCGCCCGCCCCCGTCAGCGCCCGGCGTCCGGGAAGAAGGTGAGGAACGGCTCGGTCGAGGCCGCCAGCCCCCGGCTGTAGGGCGCGTCGAAGTCCCAGATCAGGAAGAGCAGGAAGGCGATCAGCGCCGAGAACAGCCCGGCGAGGACCATCTCCCGGGTGGTGCGCCGGATCTGGAGGGCGAAGACCATGCCGATGGTGATGGCGGCCCCGGCGATCAGCCCCACCCAGACGATCCCCGGCATGGTCGGTCCGGTCGAGTCGGCGCGGGAGGCCCGGGCCTGGTCGGCGGCGGCCACCTGGTCCAGGAGCGGCTGATAGGCCTGGGCCTCGAAGTCCGTCCTCGGCTCGTAGTCGGTGACGTCGGCGCGCACGCGCGCGAAGAGTTCGGTGCCGCGCTCGGTGACCTGCTCCTCGTCGGCCATGGACTTCCACTCGGTGGTCACCACGTGTCCGACATAGGCGTTGACATCGTTCCGGATGCGGTCGCGGACCTCGGGCGGGTAGACGCGGACCCGCTCGGAGATCTCGTGCAGCGCGACGGCCTCGGCCTGGACGTGGTCCTCGGCGGCGCTGCGGGCCTCCCAGACGCCCGCGATGGCCAGGCCCAGCACGATGGCGTACACCACACCGATCCACATCGTCATGTACTCGATGACGTCCGGTGTCTCGGTGATGTCCTCGTCCTTGGACGCCGTGCGGTCCCGGATGAGGGTGATCGCGAGCACGACGGCGCAGGCGGCCGCCACCGCGAGGGTGAGAACAAGCCATTCCGGCAAGGGGAGCCTCCAGGGATCAGCGCGCGCGCAGCGCGGCGACGGCGACCACCGCGGGCACCGTGATGAGCAGGACGAAGACGATGGGCGACGTGGCCCCGCCGCGGGACCCCGTGGAGGGCCGGGCCGCGGTGCGATAGCGCGGGTAGCGCACCGGCGACGGCGAGACCTGCGGCAGGGGCGTGGCCGCCGGAGGAGCGGGCGGCGGGGGTGCCGCCGGTGCCGGCGCGGCGGTGCCGGGTGGCGGTGCCGGGGCCGGGCCGGTCGCGGGCGGCGGCACGGGCGCCGCGGGCGCGGACGGGGTGCCGGGCGGCGGTGCCGGGGGTTCCGGCGAGGGCGGGGGCGGCGTCGTGGGTGCGGGCGTGGGCGTGGGGGAGGGTGCGGGCGTCGGGGTCGGCGTGGGTGGTGTGGGCGTCGGAGTCGGAGTCGGTGTGGGCGTGGGCGGTGTGGGCGTCGGGGTCGGCGTGGGCGTGGGCGTGGGCGTGGGCGTGGGGGTCGGAGTCGGAGTCGGCGTGGGGGTCGGGGTCGGGCAGTGGTGGTGGGGCGGCGGGTGGTGGCCCGCGACCGCCACGGCTTCGATGCCGCCCGGCCCCGTCGACGCGTGTGCGCAGGAGTCGGCCCGCGCGGGGGCCGAGGGAGCCGCGGCGAGCGCGAACGTCAGTGTCAGAAGGGCCAACACCCTTCCGGCACAAGCGGATCGGGTCGGTTCGGGTGCATGCACGACGCAGATCATGAAGTGTCCTGCGCACAGGTCACGTCCGGGCGCCCGAGAATTGCCTCGAACGAAGTACATGACGGAATGGCGAGTTGACATGTGGGCGGTGATCTGGCTCTGGCCGGTCAGTGCGCGTCCGTCGCGCCGCCCGCCATGGACGCGGTCCGCCGCGCGCCCAGGCACGGCGGACCGGCGGTCCGTCATCGATGAACACCTATGGGCGAGTTGTTCACGAATGGGGCCGAACACCCCGGTCCGCTCCCCATGTCCATGCCGATCGCGAGCCGGTCGGCGGCGGGCCCGGCACCGCGGTACCCGACGCCGCGGGAGCGTCAACCGCACGCCGTCCCTCCCGTACCGCTGCTCCGGGCCCCTGCCGTGCCGCTCCCCGCCGCCCCGTGCCGCTCCCCGTTCCGTGCCCGCCGCCCCCGCCGCCCCCGCCGCGTCAGCGGTCCCGGCCGGTCCTCCGCCCTCCGCCGCGCCGTACCGCCGCTCCCCGCGCCGCCGTTCCGGTCCGCGCGGCGCCCTCCGGCCCCCGCCCGCGGTCCCTCCGCTCCGGGGTGGCCGGAAAGCGTCCCTCCGCGCCCCGTTTTCCCGGAGCGGGAGCGGTCCCATTTCTCGTGCTTTGGCGTGCCCTGTGAATTGGCACGTGCCCCGGGCAGTGACCGGGAACGGATGGTCAATTTCCGTTTGGGCTCGCTCCTTTGGCGGCCGGTCAGTAGCCTTCGCTCGAACACCGGATCGCCCCCAGCCATGGAGAGATAGATGGAGCGTCCCGCCTGGGCACCACGGAACATCGACATCTCGGTGCCGAGCGTGTCCCGCATCTACGACTTCTACCTGGGCGGATCGCACAACTTCGAGGTCGACAGGGAGGCCGCGCGCAGCGCCATGGAGTACATACCGGGGCTGCCGAAGATCATGCAGGCGAACCGGGCGTTCATGCGGCGCGCCGTGCGCCACGCGATGGACGAGGGCATCGACCAGTTCATCGACATCGGGTCGGGCATCCCGACCTTCGGCAACGTCCACGAGGTGGCCCAGGGCGTCCGGCCCGGGGCGCGCGTGCTGTACGTCGACCACGACCCGGTGGCGGTCGCGCACAGCCAGGCGGTGCTGGCGGACAACGGGAACGCGGAGGTGGTCGCCGCCGATCTGCTGCGGCCCCGGGAGATCCTCTCCAGCCCCGAAGCGCGGCGGCTGATCGACCTGAATCGGCCGGTCGCCCTGCTGCTCGTTGCCATACTGCACTTCGTGGAGGACAAGGACGACCCGTACGCGGCGGTGGCCGAGCTGGGCCGCGCGCTCGCACCCGGCAGCATGCTGGTGCTCACCCACGCCTCGTACGAGGGCATCCCGCTGCCCGCCGAGCGGGCCGGAGGCGCGGTGGACGTGTACCGGCGCATCCGCAATCCACTGATCATGCGTTCGCGCGCCGAGGTCGCGCGGTTCTTCGAGGGGTACGACATGGTGGAACCGGGTCTGGTTCCGATGCCGCTCTGGCGGCCCGAGACGGAGCCGGACGACGAGGACCCGTACGCGTTCTCCGGTTTCGCCGGCGTGGGACGCGCCGCGTGAGCGGGGAGCCCGGCGGGGCGGAGGACAGACTGCGCCGGTTCGCGACGATCTGGAGCCGGGCGGTGTATCCGGTGACATCGACGTCATCGACCCGTCCCGAGTTCCAGGAGCAACTGCTGCCGCTGGCACGCCGGCTGAGCGAGGTGCTGCGGGCGCGCGGCTTCGACGGACGGGAGGCGAGGGCGGTCGGCGCCGCGCTGGTCGACGCGCATTGCACCGATCCCGACGCGCTCGCCCGCACCCTGGACTGCGTCGACGCCTATCTGGTGCTGTACTGCGGCGAGGGCGGCGACGCCGAGGCGCTGCGCGCCCGCTCGGCCCGACTCCAGCACGCCATGGCCGCCGGATTCGCCGGGGCGCTGCGCGCCCGCACCCTGGGCGAGCAGGAGTCCATCGCCCGGGCCGCCCTGACGGCGCAGGGCGTGGTGGCGCAGGCGCTGCACGCCAGCGAGGCCCGCTTCCGCGCGGTCTTCGAGGGCGCGGCCATAGGCATCGGCATCGCCGACCTGGACGGCAGGGTCCTCCAGGTCAACGGTGCCCTGACGCGCATGTTCGGGCTGACCGACCCCTCGCTGCGCAGCCGGAACGTGATGGAGTGGACCCATCCCGACGACGCACCGCAGACCTGGCGGCTCTACGAGGAGCTGGTGCGCGGCGAACGCGAGGCGTACCGCTGCGAGAAGGCCTTCTACCGGCCCGACGGCACGGTCCTCTGGACCAATCTGACGGTCTCCCTGCTCCGCGACGCCGACGGCGCCCCGCAGTACCAGCTGGCGCTGATGGAGGACACCACCGAGCGTCGGCTGCTCAACCTGCGGCTGCGCTACGAGGCCACGCACGACGCCCTGACCGGGCTGCCCAACCGGAGCTTCTTCTTCGAGCGCCTGGACAAGGCCGTCAACGCGGGCCCCGGCCAGCGCTTCGGCCTCTGCTACCTGGACCTCGACGGCTTCAAGACCGTCAACGACAGCCTCGGCCACGCGGCCGGCGACCGGCTGCTGGTCGAGGTGGCCGACCGGCTGCAGTCCTGCGCCACCGCGCCCGGCGAGATGGTGGCCCGGCTCGGCGGCGACGAGTTCGTCGCGCTGACCACCGGTCCGGACACCGGGCGCGAGGTCGACGAGCTGGCCGGACGCATCATGAACGCGCTGCTCGCCCCCATCAGCATCGACGGGCGGGAGCTGACCGTGCGCGGCAGCATCGGCATCGTCGAGGGGCCGGCGGGCGAGCGCAGCCCGGCGGAGGTGCTGCGCAGCGCCGACATCACCATGTACCGGGCCAAGTCGGCGGGCGGCAACCGCTTCGAGCTGGCGGACCCCGAGGCCGACGCCCGCGCCATCACCCGGCACGGCCTGACCACCGCGCTCCCGGCCGCGCTGGAGCGGGGCGAGTTCTTCATCGAGTACCAGCCGCTGGTCCACCTCGGGGACGGCAGCGTGCGGGGCGCCGAGGCGCTGGTGCGGTGGCTGCACCCGCAGCACGGGGTGCTCGGCCCGGACCGGTTCATCCCGCTCGCCGAGCGCACCGGACTGATCGTCCCGCTCGGCCGCTGGGTGCTGGAGCAGTCCGTCGGCCAGGCCCGGGCCTGGCGCGAGCGGTACGGCGGCAGCGGCGCGGCGGCCCCGCTGCGCATCAACGTCAACCTCTCGCCCTGCCAGTTGCAGCATCCGCGGCTGGTCCAGGACACCGTGGAGATCCTGGAGCGGGCCGGGGTGGCACCCGACGCGCTCTGCCTGGAGGTGACGGAGTCGGCGCTCATCGGCGCGGACGACGACCTGCTCAACCCGCTGCGGCGGCTGGCCGACATGGGCATCGACATCGCCCTGGACGACTTCGGCACGGGCTACTCCAACCTGGCCAATCTGCGCCGGCTGCCGGTGAGCGTCCTCAAGCTGGACCGCTCCTTCACCCAGGGCATGCAGCGGTTCCCCGCCGACCCCGTCGACCTCAAGATCGTGGAGGGGATCGTCGCCCTGGCGCACAGCCTGGACCTCGCGGTCACCGTCGAGGGCGTGGAGACCGGTGCCCAGGCCGAGCAACTGCGCCTGCTGGGCTGCGACACGGCCCAGGGCTGGTACTACGCGCGTCCGGGACCGCCGGACCGCCTGCACGAGCTGGCGCTGGTGGACGCGGCGAGGTGAGGCGCCGCGGGAGCGCGGCGGGCGGAGGGCCGGCGGCCGGGCGGCGGTGCCGTCGCCCCGGCGGCGGGGCGCCGGGGAAAGCCGGTGGCGGAACCGCCGGGCCGTCGGTGATCCTGTGCGGATGACCGAGGAATCCGGCGCCGTCGCCGCGGCCGTCGCCGCCGAACTGCGCCTCCTGGACCCGGCGGTGCGCGGCTCCCGCGCACTCGTCGCCGCGCTGCTGGACCCGGAGTTCACCGAGGTCGGCTCCTCCGGGCGCCGTCACACCTACGCCGACACGGTCGCCTCGCTGCCCGACCACCCGGGCGGCCCGGGGGACGACGCGGTGTACGAGCCGTCCGGCCTCACCGGCGTCCTGCTCGCCCCGGGGCTGGTGCAGCTCCACTACGAGACCCGCCTCGCCGGGCGGCGGGCCCGCCGCACCTCCCTGTGGCGCTGGGACGGGACCACGGCCTCCTGGCGGATGTACTACCACCAGGGCACGCCGGTGCCCTCGGGCGTTCCCTGACCCGAGCGTCCCGCCGGTCATCACCCGGGCCGGAGGCCGCCCGCCATCGCACCGGCCCGGAACGGGGCACCGGGCGAGGCCACCGCGCCCCGGCCGCCGCGCCCCTCAGCGGTGGAGCAGCATCCGCTGGAGCTCCCGCGCCGCCCGGGGCGGGTCCACGTCGCTGCGGTGGGCCAGGGCGATGGTGCGGTGCAGGTCCGGGCCGGACAGCGGGGTGACGCGCAGGCCGAGGCCCGGCCGGGTGGCGACCATGCGGGGCACCACGGCCACGCCCAGGCCCGCCCGGACGAAGTTCAGCACCGCGTCCATCTCCCCGCCCTCCACCGCGAAGTCCGGTTCGAACCCCTCGGCGCGGCACGCGGCCACGGTCAGCTCCCGCAGGTCGTACCCGTGCCGGAACATCACCAGCCGCTCGCCCTCCAGATCGGCGATCCGCACCGCCGTCCGTCCGCCGCCCGGCGGGGGCGCCTGCGCCGAGGAGACCACCACCAGGTCCTCCCGCAGCAGCTCCACCGTGGTCAGCGCCGGGGAGGCGGTCGGCAGCGGCAGCACGACCAGCGCCAGATCGAGCGCCCCGCGCGCCAGCTCCCGCACCAGGTCGAGCGAGCCGCCCTCCTCGACCAGCAGCCGGATGCCCGGATAGCGGTCGTGGAAGGCCCGCAGCACGTCCGGCAGCAGCCCCGTGCACAGGCTCGGCGTCGCGCCGAGGCGGACCCGGCCGCGCCGGAGCTGCGCCAGCTCCATCACCTCGTGGCGGGCCGTGTCCGCGTCGGCCAGGATGCGCCGGGCCAGCGGCAGCAGCGCCTCACCGGCGTCCGTCAGGGTGATGTTGCCCCGCGCCCGCCGGAACAGATCCGCCCCCAGCTCCCGCTCCAGCGCCTTGATCTGCTGCGAGAGCGAGGGCTGCGCCACATGGACCGACTCCGCCGCCCGCGTGAAGTGCCGGGTCTCGGCGACCGCCACGAAGTACAGGAGCTGTTGGAACTGCATACCGCCAGCATACGCGTTCGATAGCCAAGCACTATGGAAACCAGGCACACCATGTCTTGGACCGATCGGGTCCCATGGCCGTAGCGTCCCGTGACATGGCTCTGGCAACGCGGACGGGCCGACGGCCGTCCATGGCGCGCACGGTGTGGGACTCGACCGTCGGCAAGAAGACGGTGATGGCGGTCAGCGGGCTCGTCATGCTGCTCTACCTGGTCGCCCACATGATCGGCAACCTGAAGATCTTCTTCGGCAGCGACGAGTTCAACGCCTACGCGCACTGGCTGCGCACCATCGGCGGGCCGGTCATGCACGAGGAGTGGACGCTCTGGCTGATCCGGGTCGTCCTCGTGGCCGCCGTCGTCGCCCACGCGGTCTCGGCCTACCAGCTCAGCCGCCGCGACATCCGCGCCCGGCCCGTCCCGTACGCGCACCGCAGGCGCCGGGCGAGTTACGCGACCCGCACCATGCGCTGGGGCGGGATCATCCTCGGCCTGTTCATCGTCTGGCACCTGCTGGACCTGACCACCGGCACCGTGCACTCGGGCGGCTTCGAGTCCGGCAAGCCCTACCAGAACGTGGTGGACACCTTCTCCACCTGGTACGGCAACGTCATCTACCTCGTGGCGATGCTCGCCGTCGGCCTGCACATCCGGCACGGCTTCTGGAGCGCCGCCCAGACCCTCGGCGTCGGCAGCCGCTCCCGCGACCGGGCCCTCAAGGCCGCCGCCAACGTCCTCGCACTGCTGCTCACGGTCGGCTTCATCGCCGTCCCCGTGGGCGTCATGACCGGAGTGGTGAGCTGACCATGACCTCCTACGCCTCCTACACGACCGGTGAGCCGGTCGCCGACACCAAGGCCCCCTCCGGCCCCGTCCACGAGCGCTGGGACACCCGCCGCTTCGAGGCCCGGCTGGTCAACCCGGCCAACCGGCGCAAGCAGACCGTCATCGTCGTCGGCACCGGTCTCGCGGGCGGCTCCGCCGGGGCCACCCTCGCCGAACAGGGCTACCGCGTCGTCCAGTTCTGCTACCAGGACTCCCCGCGCCGCGCCCACTCCATCGCCGCCCAGGGCGGCATCAACGCCGCGAAGAACTACCGCAACGACGGCGACTCCGTCCAGCGGCTGTTCTACGACACCGTCAAGGGCGGCGACTTCCGCTCCCGCGAGTCCAACGTGCACCGGCTGGCCCAGGTCTCCGTCGAGATCATCGACCAGTGCGTCGCCCAGGGCGTGCCCTTCGCCCGCGAGTACGGCGGCCTGCTCGACACCCGCTCCTTCGGCGGCGTCCAGGTCTCCCGCACCTTCTACGCCCGCGGCCAGACCGGCCAGCAACTGCTGCTCGGCGCCTACCAGGCGCTCAGCCGGCAGATCGCCGCCGGGACCGTCGAGATGCACCCGCGCACCGAGATGCTCGACCTGATCGTCGTCGACGGCAGGGCCCGCGGCATCGTCGCCCGCGACCTGGTCACCGGGCGGATCGAGACCCACTTCGCCGACGCCGTGGTCCTCGCCACCGGCGGCTACGGCAACGTCTTCTACCTGTCGACCAACGCCATGAACTCCAACGCCACCGCCGTGTGGCGGGCGCACCGGCGCGGCGCCTACTTCGCCAACCCCTGCTTCACCCAGATCCATCCGACCTGCATCCCGCGCACCGGCGACCACCAGTCCAAGCTGACGCTGATGAGCGAGTCGCTGCGCAACGACGGCCGGATCTGGGTGCCGAGGGCCAAGGGCGACGACCGGCCGCCGAACGAGATCCCCGAGGACGAGCGCGACTACTACCTGGAGCGGATCTACCCGTCCTTCGGCAACCTCGTCCCCCGCGACATCGCCTCCCGCGCCGCCAAGAACGTCTGCGACGAGGGACGGGGCGTGGGCCCCGGCGGCCAGGGCGTCTACCTGGACTTCGCGGACGCCATCCGCCGGATGGGCCGCGACGCCGTCGAGGCCAGGTACGGAAACCTCTTCGACATGTACCAGCGGATCACCGACGAGGACCCCTACCGGGTGCCCATGCGGATCTACCCGGCGGTGCACTACACGATGGGCGGCCTCTGGGTCGACTACGACCTCCAGACCACCGTCCCCGGCCTGTTCGCCGTCGGGGAGGCCAACTTCTCCGACCACGGAGCCAACCGGCTCGGCGCCTCCGCGCTGATGCAGGGCCTCGCGGACGGCTACTTCGTCCTGCCCGCCACCATCAACGACTACCTCGCCCGCAACCCGCACCGGGACGAGGTCGACGCCGGACACCCCGTGGTCCGGGAGGTCCTGGCCGAGACCGAGGACCGGCTGGAGCGGCTGCTGGCCGCCGACGGCGACCGCACCCCCGACTCCTTCCACCGCGAACTGGGTGAACTCATGTGGGAGCTGTGCGGCATGGCCCGCACCGAGCGGGGACTGCGCGAGGCACTGGAGCGCATCCCCCGCATCCGCGAGGAGTTCTGGCGGCGTGTCAAGGTGCCCGGCACCGGCCAGGAGTTCAACCAGTCGCTGGAGAAGGCCAACCGCGTCGTCGACTACCTGGAGCTGGCCGAGCTGATGTGCCTCGACGCCCTGCACCGCTCCGAGTCCTGCGGCGGCCACTTCCGCGAGGAGTCCCAGACCCCCGACGGCGAGGCCGCCCGCAGGGACGACGAGTTCGGCTACGCCGCCGCCTGGGAGTTCACCGGCACCGGCACGGCCCCCACCCTGCACAAGGAAGACCTGGTCTTCGAGTACGTCCACCCCACCCAGCGGAGCTACGCATGAGGCTCACCCTGCGCGTCTGGCGGCAGAAGAACGCCGATGCCGAAGGCACCATGTCCACGTACGAGGTGGACGGCATCTCGCCGGACATGTCCTTCCTGGAGATGCTCGACACCCTCAACGAGGAACTGATCGTCAAGGGCGACGACCCGGTCGCCTTCGACCACGACTGCCGCGAGGGCATCTGCGGCGCCTGCTCACTGGTCATCAACGGCGACGCGCACGGACCCGAGCGCACCACCACCTGCCAGCTCCACATGCGCTCCTTCCGGGACGGCGACACCATCGACGTCGAGCCCTGGCGGGCGGCGGCCTTCCCGGTGGTCAAGGACCTCGTCGTGGACCGCTCGGCCCTCGACCGGATCATCCAGGCCGGCGGCTACATCAGCGTCCCCACCGGCGCCGCGCCCGAGGCCCACGCGACGCCGGTGCCCAAGCCGGACGCCGACCTCGCCTTCGAGCACGCCGAGTGCATCGGCTGCGGCGCCTGCGTGGCCGCCTGCCCCAACGGCGCGGCCATGCTGTTCACCTCGGCGAAGATCAACCATCTCAACGTCCTGCCCCAGGGCGCGCCCGAGCGCGGGACGCGGGTGCTGGACATGGTGGCCCGGATGGACGAGGAGGGCTTCGGCGGCTGCACCCTCACCGGCGAGTGCGCCACCGCCTGTCCCAAGGGCATCCCGCTCATGTCCATCACCGGCATGAACCGGGAGTGGCTGCGCGCGGCCCGCGGGGGTGCGGGCCGCTAGGGTCCTTCGTCTGGATCAGGGTGCGGTGCCGGGGCCCGCGAGCCCGGCCCGATCCAAACGAGAGGCCCTGGCCGTACGGCGGCGCGCCCCTCCGTCCGGCGGCGGGGCCCGAGCCGCCCGGCGGCCCCTCCCGGGGCCGCCCGACCGACGTTCGCCGACAGGTGCGGACGGACGGGGCCGGGGGAGGTGCTCTCCCCGGCCCCGTCTCGCTTTCCCGCCCACCGGACGGGACCGAGCCGTTCCGCGCCCGCCGCCCGGGCCGCGCCGCCCCGCGCACCGGTGACACCGAGCCCCCCCTCGCGCACCGGGCGGGGCCGAGCCCCCCTCGCGCACCGGGCGGGGCCGGGACCGCCGGGACCGTTTCCGCGCGCCGTCCCGGAGGTGGCCCGGCCCCTGGCATTCAGCAACCCCACACCCGCCCTCCCGGCCCCGGTCACGCGCAGGACAGCCCGCACCGGAAGAACTGAGGCGGCCGGACTTTGCGGCCGCCCACCGGGGCCCCCGCCCCCGCGACCAGGAGAGCATCCATGAGCGGTGTCCTGACCGTCGACCGTCCCACGCGGCCCGCCGCGCCCCTCCACTACACCGTCGGCCTCGCCCGCGACGAGGCGGACGTACGGGCCGCGCAGCGCCTGCGGCACGAGGTGTTCGCCGGTGAGATGGGCGCCCTGCTGACGAGCCCCGAACCCGGCCTCGACATCGATCCGTTCGACGCCCACTGCGACCACCTGCTCGTCCGCGAGGAGACCACCGGGCAGGTGGTCGGCACCTACCGGCTGCTGCCGCCGGAGCGCGCCGCCGTCGCCGGGCGCCTCTACGCGGAGAACGAGTTCGACCTGAGCGCGCTCGGCCCCGTCCGGTCCACGATGGTCGAGGTCGGCCGCTCCTGCGTCCACCCCGACCACCGCGACGGCGCCGTCATCGGCCTCATATGGGCCGGACTGGCCCGCTACATGACCGAGCGCGGCCACGCCTGGCTGGCGGGCTGCTGCTCCCTCCCGCTCGCCGACGGAGGCGCCCTGGCCGCCGCCACCTGGGACCGGGTGCGCGAGCGGCACCTCGCCCCCGAGGAGTACCGGGTGCGGCCCCTGCGGCCCTGGGTCCCGCGCGCCGCCGCCCCCGCCGGGCCCCGCCCGCCCCTGCCCGCGCTGCTGCGCGGCTACCTCCGGCTCGGCGCCCGGGTGTGCGGGGAGCCCGCGCACGACGTCGACTTCGGCGTCGCCGACCTCTACGTGCTGCTGCGGATGGACCGCGTGGACCCCCGCTATCTGCGCCACTTCCTCTCGCTGGTCCCGGCCCGGTGAACGCCCCGTCCGTCCCCGGCCGCCTCTCCCTCCCCGGTCCGGCCACCGCTCCCGTTCCCGCCGCTCCCGCGCCCGCGCCCGCCCTCGCGCCGGTTCCCGCCGCTCGGCCGCCGGTGAACGTCTGGCTGCCGACCGCTCCCTGCAGCCCCGCCGCGTGCCTGGAGCCGCCCCGGGGCGCGGCGGCCGTGCCGCGCGGGGTGCTGCGGCTCGCGGCGCTCGCCGCGCTGCTGGCCGCCGGGTCCGCGCTGTCGCCGTTCGCCCGGTGGCTCCCGGCCGGTCCGGTGCGACGCTGGTGCCGGTGGACGGTGCGGGCGGCCGGGGTCCGGGTCCGGATCACGGGCTCCGCCCCGCCCGGCGGCGGGCTGCTGCTCGTCGCCGACCACGTCTCCTGGCTGGACGTCCCGCTGCTGGCCGCCGTGCGCCCGGCCCGGATGCTGGCCAAGAGCGAGATCCGGCGCTGGCCGGTGGCCGGATGGCTCGCCGAGCGCGGCGGCACCCTTTTCATCGACCGGGACCGGCTGCGGACCCTGCCCGCCACGGTCGCCGTGATCGCCGGGCGGTTGCGCGCCGGCGGCGCGGTCGCGGTCTTCCCCGAGGGCAGCACCTGGTGCGGCGGGGCCCGGGGCCGCTTCCGCCGGGCCGCCTTCCAGGCCGCCCTGGACGCCGGGGCCGCCGTCCAGCCGGTCCGCATCCGCTACCGGGACGGCTGCGGGGCGCCGGGCACCGCCGCCGCCTTCATCGGGGAGGACTCCCTGTTCGCCTCGGTGTGGCGGGTGGTCACCGCCCGCCGTCTCACCGCCGAGGTGGAGGTGTGCCCCGTGATCCCGCCCGGCCGCCACCCGGACCGCCGTTCCCTCGCCCTGGCCGCCCGGCCGCCGGACCCGGAGGTGCCGGTGGGGCGCCACATTCCGCCCGGGGAACGGTGAGCGAGGGAAAGCACCACCGAAAAGTACGTGCCTTTTGTGGCGTTTATTCCGTTTTCGACCTTCCGAAGCGGACAGACGGAGTGGAGGGACTCCGGAAGGAGGGTGATGGCAGATGATCACCCGTGAACAACTCGCCAACGTCCTGGACCACCCGGTCTACGACGGGGACGGGAACAAGATCGGCGACGCCAAGCACGTGTTCTTCGACGACATGACCGGACGCCCGGAATGGGTGAGCGTCAGGACCGGGGTGTTCGGCACCAGTGAGTCGTTCGTCCCCATCCGCGACGCCGCGCTGGTGCGGGACCACCTGGAGGTCCCGTACGGCAAGGAGCAGGTCAAGGGCGCGCCCGATGTCGACGTCGACGCGGGCGGCCATCTGTCGGAGGGCGAGGAGCACCGGCTCTACGACTACTACGGCATCAACTGGAGCAGCGTCCTCACCGAGGCCGAACGCACGGACCCCGACCGCGACACCACCAGCGGGACCGGCACCATGGGCACCGGCACCGCCGGCGCCGCGGCCACCGGACCCGCCGACACCACCGGCATGACCACCGCCTCCGGCACGGCGGGCGCCGCCGGGGCCACCGGGGCGGCGGGCATCGCCGGCCACCGGACCGGAACGGACACGGACCGGGACACCGCGGAACGCGCCGGCTCCCGCGCGGACGAGGCCATGACCCGCTCGGAGGAGCGGATGCACGTCGGCGTCGAACGCCGCGAGTCCGGCCGGGCCAGGATCCGCAAGTACGTCGTCACGGAAGACGTCGAGCAGACCGTCCCCGTGCGCCACGAGGAGGTCCACGTGGAGCGCGAGCCGATCACCGACGCCAACCGCGACGCGGCGATGGCCGGACCGGAGATCGGCGAGGCCGAGCACGAGATCACCCTGCACGAGGAGCACACCTTCGTGGAGACCGAGGCCGTGCCCATGGAACGGGTCCGGCTGACGACCGAGGAGCACATCGAGAACGAGACGGTGCACGGCCAGGTCCGCAAGGAGCGGATCGAGGTCGAGGGCGTCGTGGAGGAGGACGAGGAGACGCGGCCGGACCGCGGATGAACGGGCGGGCGCGCCCACGCGGGCGGGCGCCGGTGCGGTGTCACCGGTGCCCGCCCGCGTCCTCGCCGTACAGGGCCGCCGCCAGATGGGGCGCCGTCGCGCCGCCCGCGGCCCGCGCCACCTCGGCCGGGGTGCCCTCGGCCACGATCCGGCCGCCCGCGTCCCCGCCGCCCGGCCCCAGGTCGATCACCCGGTCGGCGCCCGCCACCACCGCCATGTCGTGCTCCACCACGACCACGGTGTGCCCGGCGTCCACCAGACCGTGCAACTGCCGCATCAGCACCGCCGTGTCGGCCGGGTGCAGACCGGTCGTCGGCTCGTCCAGCAGGTACAGGGTGTGCCCGCGCCGCCCCCGCTGCAGTTCGGTGGCGAGCTTGATGCGCTGCGCCTCCCCGCCCGACAGCTCGGTGGCCGGCTGGCCGAGCCGCAGATAGCCCAGCCCCACGTCCAGCAGCGCCGTCAGGGCGCGCTCCGCGGCCGGGGTGTCCGCGAAGAACTCCGCCGCCTCCTCCACCGTCAGGTCCAGCACCTCGGCGATGTTCCGCCCCCGGTGGGTGACCCGCAGCGTCGCCGGGTTGTAGCGCGCCCCGCCGCAGTCCGGGCACGGCGCGTAGGTGCTCGGCAGGAACAGCAGCTCGACGCTGACGAACCCCTCGCCCTGGCACGTCCCGCACCGCCCGCCGGCCACGTTGAAGGAGAACCGGCCCACCCCGTACCCCCGGGCGCGGGCCTCGTCCGTCCCCGCGAACACCTTCCGCACCACGTCGAACAGGCCCGTGTACGTGGCCAGGTTGGAGCGCGGGGTGCGGCCGATCGGCCGCTGGTCGACCCGGACCAGCCGGCCCACCCCCGGCAGCTCCTCCGTGACCTCCGCGACCAGCGTCGACTTCCCCGAGCCGGACACCCCGGTCACCGCCGTGAGCACCCCCAGCGGGAACTCGGCGGTCACGCCGCGCAGGTTGTGCCGGGTCACCGGGCCGACGCGCACCGAGCCGCGCGGCACCCGCGCCGTCCGCTCCGGCACCGGGGAGCGGTCGAAGAGGTACCGGGCCGTCGCCGACGCCCCGACCCCGGCCAGCCCCTCCACCGGCCCGCTGTACAGCACCCGCCCGCCGTGCTCGCCCGCCCCGGGGCCGACGTCCACGATCCAGTCGGCCTCCCGCACCACCGCGAGCTGGTGCTCCACCACGAACACCGAGTTGCCGGCCGCCTTCAGCCGCTCCAGCACCGTCAGCAGCGCCCGGGTGTCCGCCGGGTGCAGCCCCGCCGACGGCTCGTCGAGGACGTACACCACCCCGAACAGCCCCGACCGCAACTGGGTGGCCAGCCGCAGCCGTTGCAGCTCGCCCGCCGACAGGGTGGGCGTGGCCCGGTCGAGGCTCAGATAGCCGAGGCCCAGCTCCGTCACCGGCGCGATCCGGGCGGTCAGGTCCTCGGTGAGCACCCCCGCCGCCCCCTCGCCGCCGGGCAGCGCCCCGGCCAGCTCCGTCAGCGGCAGCGCCGCCAGCTCCGCGATGGTCCGCCCGCCGACGGTCACCGCCAGGGCCTCGGCGCGCAGCCTGCTGCCCCCGCACACCGGGCACGGATCGCTGGTCAGGAAGCGCTCCGCCCTGGCCCGCAGAGTGGCGCTCCGCGAGTCCGCGAACGTCTTCAGCACATACCGCCGGGCGCTCATGTACGTGCCCTGATAGGGCCGTTGGATGCGGCCCGCCTCGCGCACCGGATGCACCGTGACCACCGGCTGCTCGTCGGTGAACAGGATCCACGCGCGCTCCTCGGCGGGCAGCTCCCGCCAGGGGCGGTCCACGTCGTGGCCGAGCGCGTCGAGGACGTCCCGCAGGTTCTTCCCCTGCCAGGCGCCCGGCCAGGCGGCGATGGCACCCTCACGGATCGACAGGGACGGGTCCGGGACCAGCAGATCCTCGTCGGTGCGGTGCACCAGGCCCAGCCCGTGGCACTCGGGGCACGCCCCGGCCGCCGTGTTGGGCGAGAAGGCGTCGGAGTCCAGCCGCTCGGCGCCCGGTGGATAGGTGCCGGCGCGGGAGAACAGCATCCGCAGGGAGTTGGACAGATGGGTGACCGTGCCCACCGAGGAGCGGGAGGTCGGCGCCGCGCGCCGCTGCTGGAGCGACACGGCGGGCGGCAGCCCGGTGATCTCCGCCACCTTCGGCGCTCCCACCTGGTGGATCAGACGGCGGGCGTAGGGCGCCACCGACTCGAAGTACCGCCGCTGCGCCTCGGCGTAGACGGTGCCGAAGGCCAGCGAGGACTTGCCCGAGCCGGACACCCCCGTGAACACCGCCACCACGTCCCGGGGGACGTCCACGTCCACGCCCCTCAGATTGTGCTCACGGGCGCCGCGGACGCGGACGTACGGGTCGTGGTGACTGTGCATCGCGGAGGACTCCGTACGGTCGTCGGCCGGGCGGGCCGGGGGAGAAGGAGGACGGGGTGTGGAGTTGCGGGGGAGGCGGGCGGTGGAAGCGGCGGACGGCGGGGCCGGGCGGACGGGGTGTCGCCGCGGCCGGGGACAAACCCCGCGATTCTACGCCCCGGAGGCCACCGCTCCGATGCCGGTGACCCGGGCGAGCCGCCGGTAGGATTCCAGCAGCGCCGCCCGGTCGTGGGTGCTCGTGGTGACCAGCACCTCCTGCGCGCCCGTCTCCGCCACCAGTGCCTCCAGCTCCCGCGCCACCAACTCCTCGGTGCCCGCGACATGGCCGCGCAGCCCGGCGGTGTACAGCTCGCGCTCCCGGACGGTCGTCAGCCGGGCCTCCACCTCCCCGGCCGGGGGCAGCGGCGGGAACGTGCCCCGGGTGCGGGCCATCGCCGTCGACCACGCCTCCGGGAGCAGCAGCCGCCGGGCCTCCTCGGCGGTGGCGGCCACGGCGACGGTGCCGGAGACGACGACGTACGGCTCCGCGCTCCACCGCGAGGGGCGGAACCCGGCCCGGTAGCGGTCGATGCCCCGGCGCATCCGGTCCCGGTCCCGCAGGTCCCCGATGACCAGCGGCAGCCCGGCACGGGCCGCGACGGCGGCGCCCTCGCCCATGGCCAGCACGAACGGGGGCACCGTCAGACCCTCGGCGGGGCGGGCGCGCACACCGGTCGGCGAGGCGCCGAGGAACCAGCCGAGCAGCTCCGCAACCTGCTCCTCGAAGGCGTCGGCCTCGTCCTTGCCCCGGCCCAGCGCCCGGCGCACCCCGTCGGTGAAGCCCACCGAGCGGCCCAGGCCCATGTCGATCCGCCCCGGGAACAGGGCCTCCAGCACCCCGAACTGCTCGGCCACCACCAGCGGCCGGTGGTTGGGCAGCATCACGCCGCCGGTGCCGACCCGGATGGCGCGCGTCGCCCCGGCCACCGCGGCGGCCAGCACCGTCGGCGCCGAACCCGCCACGCCGGGCACCCCGTGGTGCTCGGACACCCAGAACCGATGGTAGCCCAGCCGTTCCGCCTCCCGGGCCAGGTCCACGGTGTCGCGCAGCGCCTCGGCGGCGGTGCGGCCCTCGCGGACGCGGGAGCGGTCGAGTACGGAGAAACGGGTCGTCGCCATCGGGGTGCTCACACTCCGTTCAACACCCGGGGAGCGCGAGGATTCCCCCGGTGACGGTTCTGTCCCGCCCGCGCCGCCCGCCGTACCCGCCCGGCCCGGACGGGTGCTCACCACCCGCGCGGCGCCGGACCGGTCCCCGCCCGTCCCCCGTTCCGCCGGGGCCCGGCGGACGGGCGGGCCGCGCCCCGCGCCCGGCGGCCGGGTCCACAGGATCAGGGCCTAGGGTGGGAGGGTGACCGAGATCAGCAGGAGCGGCGGCCGGCGCCCCCTGGCCGTCTTCGACCTGGACAACACCCTCGCCGGCACCGCTCACCGGCAGCGGTTCCTGGAGCGGCGGCCCCGCGACTGGGACGCCTTCTTCGCGGCGGCGCCGCACGATCCGCCGCTGGCCCCGGGCGTCGCCCTGGCGCGCGCCGAGGCCGGGGAGTGCGAGGTCGTCTACCTGACCGGGCGGCCCGAGCGCTGCCGTCGCGACACCCTCGACTGGCTGGCCGCCCACGGCCTGCCCGAGGGAAGGGTGCACATGCGCCGCGACGGCGACCGGCGGCCCGCCCGGCGGACCAAGCTGGAGATCCTGCGGCGGCTCGCCCGCACCCGGGACGTCCGGGTCCTCGTGGACGACGACGAACTGGTCTGCGCGGACGCCCGCGAGGCCGGCTTCACCGTCGTCCACGCCGACTGGGCGGCCGGCTCGGACGAACTGAGGGACGCCCAGGAACGGCAGGGCCGGACATGACGCCCCCGGCCGGCCGTCCCCGCCCGTCCGGGCGCGGGTCTCAGTCCGACCCCTCCAGACGGAAGCCCACCTTGAGGCAGACCTGCCAGTGGGCGACCAGCCCCTCCTCGATCTGGCCGCGCACCTGGCTCACCTCGAACCAGTCCAGGTTCCTTACGGTCTGCGAGGCCCGCGCGATACCGTTACGCACAGCCTGATCGACGCCGTCCGGTGAGGTGCCGACGATCTCGGTGACCCGGTAGGTGTGGTTCGACATGGTGGTGTTCCTTCCGTCCCGACGGGGATGTCGCCTATGTCGCCTTGTGTCATGTGTCACTCCACCGTGCCCCAACTCGTGGTGGAGCGCGAGGCGTCGGAGCTGTGCAGTGGTTCACCCCTTGACCTCCGCATTCGTCCATACCAAAATCCCATTCACCCGTGCGAGTCTCCGGCTCGTTCCCCCACGTCGGGTCTCCCCACGCGTGCGCCGGACACCCTGTCCGCCACCTGCTCGACCAGAAGGACCCTTCGTGAGACGTCGTCGCCTCCTCGCCCTTGCCTGCGTGTCCGCCACCCTGCTGAGCGGCTGCAGCCTGTTGTCCTCGGACGACGGAGACGGACGGCGCACCGTCACGGTGTGGCTGATGAAGAGCAGCGTCTCCGACGACTTCCTGAAGCGCTTCACCGAGGACTTCGAGAAGACCCACTCCGACCTCGACCTGGACATACGCATCCAGGAGTGGACCGGCATCGGCGAGAAGGTGCAGACCGCCCTGAAGTCCGACGGCGGCGGCGAGCAGCCCGACGTCATCGAGGTCGGCAACACCCAGGTGCCCCAGTACGCCGAGGGGGGCAAGCTGGAGGACCTGACGCTGGAGTCGATGCGCGACTGGGGCATCCGCGACTGGCTGCCCGGTCTCGCGGAGCCCGGCGAGTACATGTCCCAGCAGTTCGGCATCCCGTGGTACGCGGCCAACCGGGTCGTCATCTACCGCAAGGACCTGTTCAAGGAGGCCGGTGTCACCTCCCCGCCGCGCACCCGCGAGGAGTGGATCACCGCCACCGAGAAGCTGAACCAGGGCGGCGCGCAGGGCATCTACCTCGCCGGGCAGGACTGGTACACGCTCTCCGGGTTCATCTGGGACGAGGGCGGGGAGCTGGCCACCGGCTCCGGCGGTGCCTGGACGGGCGCGCTGGACAGCGAGGAGGCCCTGCGCGGCATGGAGTTCTACCAGCGGCTCCAGAAGCTGGGCAACGGCCCCGTGGACGCCGACGAGGAGCACCCGCCGCAGTCCGGCGTGTTCGCCAAGGGCCGGGTCGGGCAGATCATCTCGGTGCCGGGTCTGGCCACGACCATCCTGCGCGAGAACCCCGACCTCAAGGACAAGCTGGGCTTCTTCCCCGTGCCGGGCAAGACCGCCGACAAGCCGGGCGCCGTGTTCACCGGCGGCTCCGACCTCGTCGTCCCGCAGAACACCGACAACCGCGACGGCGCCATCGCGGTCATCGAGGCGCTGGCCGGGGCCAAGTGGAACACCGACCTGGCCCGCAGCATGAACTACGTGCCCAACAAGAAGTCCCTGGCCGCCGATGTCGCGGGCGAGGAGGGCCTGGAGGCCATGGCCACCGGCGCCGCCCAGGGCCGGGCAACCCCGAGCACCCCGCGGTGGGGCGCCGTCGAGGGCGACAACCCCATCAAGGCGTACATGACCAAGGTGCTCAACGGCGACGACGCGCGGACGTCGGCCAAGCAGGCGTCCCGGCGGATCACCGAGCTCCTGGACCCCAACACCCGCTGATCCGGGCATCCGCCGCCCCCGCCCCGCCCGGACCGTGAGGACCGGGCCGGACGGGGGTCTTCCGCACGGGCCGCCGCCCCGGGGAACCGGGGCGGGCCCGATGGGCCGGACGGGTGGGCCGGACCGGCTCCCGGGCCCCCGCCGGGCTCAGCGCACCACGCTCAGGGACAGCGCGAACCGCCCCTCCCGGTCCGTCCACCAGTGCGCCAGGTCCAGGCCGGCCGCGGCCAGCTCACCGCGCACGCCCTCCTTCCGGAACTTCGCCGACACCTCGGTGCGCAGCTCCTCCCCGGCCGCGAACTCCACGGCCAGGTCCAGCGCCTTCACCTTGACCGTCTGCGCCGTGCGGGAGCGCAGCCGCATTTCGATCCACTCCCGCCCGGCGTCCCAGAGGGCCACGTGGTCGAAGGCGTCGGGCACGAAGTCGGCGTCCAGCTCGCGGTTGACGACCGCCAGCACGTTCTTGTCGAAGGCGGCCGTGACCCCCTCCGCGTCGTCGTAGGCCCGGACCAGGACCTCCTCGTCCTTGACCAGGTCCGTGCCCAGCAGCAGCGCGTCCCCCGGGGCGAGCAGCGCGCGGACCGAGGCCAGGAAGGCGGCCCGCTCCCCGGGCAGCAGGTTGCCGATGGTGCCGCCGAGGAAGGCCAGCAGCCGGGGACCGGGGGTGTCGGGCAGCTCCAGAGCGGCGGTGAAGTCCGCGATCAGGGCGTGCACCGAGAGCCCCGGCCGCTCGGCCGCGAGGGCCCGCCCGGCTCCGGTGAGCGCGCTCTCGCTGACGTCGACGGGCACGTAGACGCGCAGCCCGGTGAGGGCGTCGAGCAGGAACCGGGTCTTCTCCGAGGAACCGGAGCCCAGTTCGACCAGGGTGCGGGCACCGGTCGCCGCGGCGATCTCCCCGGCCCGGCCGACGAGGATCTCCCGCTCGGCGCGGGTCGGGTAGTACTCCGGCAGGGTGGTGATCCGCTCGAACAGCTCGCTGCCCCGGGCGTCGTAGAACCACTTGGGCGGCAGCCATTTGGGGGTGTCGGTCAGGCCCGTCCGGACGTCGGAGCGCAGGGCGGCGTCCGTGGCGTCCTCGGGAAGCGTGCGGGTGAGGCGGAACGGACTCAAGGGCGGGGCTCCTTCGCGGATGCGGACGCTGAGGCGGGGGCGGGCACGGACGGCGCTGCTCCGCCGGGCCCCCCGAGGGCGGTGAGCAGCACCTCGGTGCCGCGGACCGTGAGCAGGGTCCGGTCGGGCACCTCCCGCCAGCGCGGATCGTCGTCATAGGGCTCGGAGGCGGCGACCGTGCCGCCGTCCGGCCGGGACAGGTACCAGAGGCTGTCCCCCCAGGCGGTGGCGGCGATGACCGCGCCGTCGGTGAGCAGCAGGTTCAGCCGGGAGCCGGGGGCGGCCTCCGCCACCTCGCGCACCGTGTCGGCCAGCGCCCGGCCCGGGTCCGCACCGGCCCGCAGCCGGTGCAGCACCAGCGCCCACACGAGCGCCGAATCGGTGCGCGCCGCCAGCGACAGCAGCTCGGCCGGGGGCAGGGTGGCCGCGACGGGCGCCGACGAATCGGGCCAGCCCGCGACGGCGCCGTTGTGGCTGAACAGCCAGGTGTCCGCGGCGAACGGGGCGGCGGCGGCCTCCCCGTCGGCGCCCGCCACCGTCGCGTCCCGCACGGCGCCGAGCAGGGCGCCGGAGCGCACCACCCGGGCCAGGTCGGCGAAGGAGGGATCGGCCCAGACCGGGCCCGCCCGCCGGTAGCGGGCCGGGACCGGATCGCCCCCGGCGTACCAGCCGACGCCGAAGCCGTCGGCGTTGACCGTCCCGTACCGCTGCCGCCGGGGTGCCCAGGACTGGCGGTACAGGCCGTGCGGCGGCTCCACCAGCAGTCGGCCCAGCGGCACGGCGGGTCCCGTGTAGGCCACGTGGCGGCACATCAGACGTCCTCCGCGGACCGGGCCGTGCGGAAGCCGGAGAAGATCTGCCGCCGCACCGGGTAGTCCCAGTTGCGGAACGTGCCCCGGCAGGCCACCGGGTCCACGGCGAACGAGCCGCCGCGCAGCACCTTGTACTCCGGCCCGAAGAACACCTGCGAGTACTCCCGGTAGGGGAAGACCCGGAAGCCGGGGTACGGGGCGAAGTCGCTGGACGTCCACTCCCAGACGTCGCCGATGAGCTGCCGCACGCCGAGCGGCGAGGCCCCGGCCGGGTAGCTCCCGGCGGGGGCCGGGCGCAGATGGCGCTGGCCCAGGTTGGCGTGGCGGGGGCCCGGGTCGGCGTCGCCCCAGGGATGGCGGCGGGAGCGGCCCGTCGCCGGATCGTGCCGGGCGGCCTTCTCCCACTCGGCCTCGGTGGGCAGCCGCCGCCCGGCCCAGCGGGCCCACGCGTCGGCCTCGTACCAGGAGACGTGCAGCACCGGCTCGTCCGGCGGCACCGGCTCCGTCACGCCGAAGCGCCGCCGCAGCCACTGGCCGCCCTCGCGCCGCCAGAACAGGGGCGCGGTGATGCCGTGCCGCCGCACGTGGTCCCAGCCCTCCGGGGTCCACCAGCGCGGGTCCCCGTAGCCGCCGTCCTCGACGAACGCCGTGTACCGGGCGTTGGTCACCGGGACGGTGTCGATGAGGAAGGGTCCCACCTCCCGCCGGTGCGCGGGCCGCTCGTTGTCCAGGGCCCACGGCTCGGTGGAGGTGCCCATGGTGAACGGGCCGCCGGGCACCAGGACCTCGGCGGGCCCGGTGAACGGTCCGGCGGGCTCCGGGTCGGGCGCGGACAGGGCCGGGGGGCCGCTGCGGAGCTGATGGGTGACGAGCATCGTCTCGTCGTGCTGCTGCTCGTGCTGGGCGATCATCCCGAAGGCGAAGCCGGCCTCCGTCAGCCGCGTCCCGCCGAAGACGGACCCGGCGAGCACGTCCAGCGCCCGGCCGCGCACCTCGGCGGCGTAGCGGCGGGCCTCCTCGGGCGGCAGCAGGGGCAGCCGGGGGCGCTCGGAACGGGGGTGCTCGAAGGCGTCGTACAGGCCGTCGATCTCGGGCCGTATCGCCTCGTGCCCGCCCACGGTCCGCAGCAGCCACTGCTCCTCCTGGTTGCCGATGTGCGCCAGGTCCCAGACCAGGGGCGACATCAGCGGGGAGTGCTGGGCGGTCAGTTCGGGTCCGTCGACGCAGCCGGTGAGCAGGGCGGTGCGGTCGCGGGCGGTGAGCAGCGCCGCCAGGGCCCGTTCGCGCAGGGCCTCGGGGTCCGTCGGCGGCGCGGCCGGACCGGGGGTGCCGGGGATGCCGGTGGTCGGTTCGGTGGGCTCGGTCATGGGCGGGTGTCCCTCGTGCGCGGAGCCGGGCCGGGGGTGCCCGGCCGGTCCAGCAGGTCGTCGGCGGGGCAGCGCCCCCGGGAGACGTACCGGTCCAGGTACCCCGCGACGGCCTCGGTCACCCCGGTGGCGGCGCCGAGCCGGGGCAGGGCGGCCAGGGCCGCCGTGAAGCAGGTGACGGCGGCGTCCCGCAACTCGGGATCGGTGAGCCCGGCACGGGCCGCGTCCCGCCACAGCGGGTTGTGCGGGGCCGGCATGCCGAGGGTGCGCTCCGCGAGCGGCTTGACGGTCCGGTAGGCGGTCTCGGTGGCCTCCGGGTCGTCGAACAGCGCCGCCGTGACGGCGAGCGGCACCATCCAGCCGTCCTCCCCCGGCTGCGCGTCGATCATGCGCAGCTCCAGGTGGCCGCGGGGTCTGACCGAGGGGAACAGGGTGGTGAGGTGGTAGTCGAGGTCCTCCTGGGTGGGAGGGCGCGGCGTCCCGGAACCGGTCCACTCGCGGAAGGTCAGCTCCGCCGGGACCTCCCAGGGAGCGGCGTCGCCGCGCACGCACATCACCGGGCTGTCCAGCACGTGCCGGGCCCAGGCGCCGCGCGGATCGGTGTCCAGCGGGACGCCGCCCGCGCGGGCGGGGCCGATCTGGGTCCAGCGCAGCTGCCGGGTGGAGAGCCAGCCGGTGGGCCGCCCGGCGGCCAGCGGCGAGTGGGCGAACGCGGCCACCAGGACCGCGCCGAGATGGTGGGCCAGCCACCAGCGGCGCACATAGCCGAGCGGACCGGGCTCCTCGTACCCGGCGTCCACGCAGACCTGCACGGACGCGGAGGTGCACATCATGGCGCGCCCGGCGGGGCCGTTGCGGTCGAGGCACGCCTCCATGGCGTCGTAGCGCGGCTGGCGCAGGAAGCGCCGGGGCGGCTGCCAGGGGTCGTGGCCGATGCCGACCAGGGCGAGTCCGTGCCCGTCCAGCACGGTCCGGACCGCGTCGAGGTCGGCGGCGACGGAGTCCACGCACTCCATGAGGGAGGCGGCGGGACGGGAGCTGAGTTCGAGCTGGCCGCCGGGCTCCACGGTCAGCGCCGAGTCCAGCGGGACGGAGCGCAGGGCGGCGTAGACGGAGTCGAGCCGTTCGGCGGGGACGGGGTGCCTGGGGGCCCCGCGGTCGTGGACGAGCCATTCGAGTTCGACGCCCAGGCGCCGGGGCGGGCCGGTCTTGAAGCAGATGCCGCGGACCAGCGCCTCGGCCTCGGCCTCGCTGATGGCGGTGCGTGACCGGATACAGCCACTTACCGAATCTGACATGTCGGTATCCTCCCGAGATTCCACCATGTCGCCGGCCGTTCGGGTGGGACGGGTCGGCGGACCCGTCCCACCCAAAACCCTCGTGCCGTTCGGCACAAGGGCGCATTTCGGGACTTCTCGTCGTGGATATGTGCCGCTCCCCGGCCGTTCCCGATCCCGTCTCCCGCCGTCCCCGGCCCGTCCGGGGCCGGGAAGCGGTGTCGGGCGACGTGACCAGCATCGCCCAGGACGACGGCGCGGGCACGGTGGAGCGGGCCGTGCGGCCTGCGGTCATGTCCCGCGGGGCGCGCCGGCGCCCGGGGAGGGGGAGGGGGCTGCCCGGGTGCGGCCGGGGGCCGCGCGTCGGCCGGGACGTGCCGCCCACCCCGGCGGCCGGTATACGACCGGTCGCCCGGCTCCGGGAGCGGCGGCCCGGCCGCCGGGCCGGGGCGGGCGAGGTGGCGGAAGGCGGCCGGGACGGGCGCCGGGCGGAGGGGAGCGCGGGGTCCGGGCGGGCGGTGGGGAGTGCGGGGCGCGGGCCGGGGGAGGAGAAACGCGGGGCGTGCGTCCTCGGGGTGCGGCGAGGGGGCGGGGGAGCCCCGCCCCTCCCGGTCTGGTGACCTGAGTCAGAGATATTCGGGTGGTTCTCGCGAGCTGCCCGGCGTGCCGGAGGCCGGATGCCGGCAGGCCGGGCCGGACCTGCCGGCCGCACGGCATCCGGCTGATGGCGGCGATCTGACGAAGAATCTCTGACTCAGGTCACTAGCTCCAGCCGTAGCGTTCGCGCAGCCGTCCGCGTACGAGGTCGAACCGCCCGCGGTCCAGCGCGCAGGCCTCGCGGCGCATCCCGTCCTCGTGCAGCCGCAGGACCCGGTCCACGTCCACCCAGGAGTCCCGGCCCGACCGGTCCCAGGGGCCGCTCCCGATCGGCACCCACTCCCGGTCGTCGTCGTGCCGCTTGCTGGACAACTGCACGGCCAGCAGCGTGCCGCCGCTCTCGCGGGCGACGACGAGCACCGGCCGGTCCTTGCCGCGCCCGTCGTTCTCCTCGAACGGCACCCAGGTCCAGACGATCTCCCCCGGGTCGGGGTCCCCGTCGCGCGAGGGCGCGTACGCGGTGCGCACCCGGCCCACGGCACGGGGGTCGGCCTGGGCGGTCGCGGAGGGTCCGCGGCGGCCGGGGACGTCGGCGTCGGTGTTCTCGGTGAAGTCGTTCACGCCCGTACCGTACGGGACGCCCCGTACGGGTCGCCGTGGCCTCCCTCCCGGGAACCAACCCCCGGGGACCGCAGGGGCGTCTCCGGTGCGCGGCGGGTCCGGGGCGTCCCGGCGGGCGGCGGATGGCAGGCTGGCCCCCGGGGCACGCGGTCGGCCGCCCGGACGGCCGCTTCCCCCCGCCGCCCCGCCCTTCCCCCGTCCCGACGTCCTCCGTCCTCCGTTCCGCACCGCGCGCAGAAAGCCGACGTCATGACCGACCAGCTCACCGTGACCGTCCTGGGCACCGGCATCATGGGTGCCGCCATGGCCCGCAACCTCGCCCGGGCCGGACACGCCGTCCGCGTCTGGAACCGCAGCCGGGACAAGGCCGAACCGCTCGCCGCCGACGGCGCGCACGTCGCGGACGGTCCCGAGGAGGCGGTGCGCGGCGCCGACGTCGTCCTCACCATGCTGTACGACGGCCCCGCCGCCCTCGACGTGATGCGCCGGGCCGCCCCAGCGCTGCGCCCCGGCACCGCGTGGGTCCAGTCCACCACCGCCGGACTGGACGCCCTCGACGGGCTGGCCGCCTTCGCGCGCGAGCAGGGCCTGGTCTTCTTCGACGCCCCCGTCCTCGGCACCAGGCAGCCCGCCGAGGCGGGGCGGTTGCTGGTCCTGGCCGCCGGTCCCGCCGACGCGCGGGACACCGTGGCGCCGGTGCTCGACGCCGTCGGCTCCCGCACGGTGTGGACCGGTGAGGACGGCGCGGCGGGCAGCGCCACCCGGCTCAAGCTCGTGGCCAACAGCTGGGTCATCGCGGCCACCAACGCGGCCGGCGAGGTGCTCGCGCTCGCCGAGGCCCTGGACGTGGACCCGGAGCACTTCTTCGCGGCCATCGCCGGAGGCCCGCTCGACATGGGCTACCTGCGCGCCAAGACCGATCTGATCCGCCGGGGAGCCCTCACCCCGCCCCAGTTCGCCGTCACCACCGCCGCGAAGGACGCCCGGCTGATCGTGGCGGCCGGTGAACGCGTCGGTGTGCGGCTGGACGTGGCCGCCGCGAGCGCGCGACGGCTGGAGCGCGCCGCCGAACTGGGCCACGGCGGCGAGGACATGGCCGCCGCCTACTTCGCCAGCTTCGACGGGGAGCCCTCCGGCTGAGCGGCACCCCGCCGCCCGGATGGGAGCGGGGCGCGCGGGGTAGCGGTGGGGGAGAATCGACCACCCGGTCCACACCGACCACAGGAGTCACCGTGCCCAACCCTCCGCTGCCCGCCCGGGCCGTAGAGATGCTGCGCCGCCCCAACCCGTGCGTGATGGCCGTCGTCCGTCCGGACGGCGCCCCCGTCTCCACCGCCACCTGGTACCTGTGGGAGGACGACGGCCGCGTCCTGGTCAACCTCGACGAGGGCCGCGTGCGGCTGAAGCACCTGCGCGCCGACCCCCGGGTGACCCTGACCGTCTTCGACGGCGCCAACTGGTACAGCCACCTCGGTCTCCTGGGCAGGGTCACCGAGTTCCGCGACGACGAGGACCTCTCCGACATCGACCGCATCTCCGCCCACTACGGCGGAGCCGCCTACCCGGACCGGGACCGGGGCCGGGTCAGCGTGCGGATCGAGGTCGAACGCTGGTTCGGCTGGGGCGAGATCAAGGACGCCGTCACCCCGTCCGGCTGAGCGGGACAACAACTCCCCGTCCGGGCGGGCCACTTGACACCTCGCGCCGCGGTGCCGGCGCGGGGTGGCGGCGGTCGACAGGCGCGCGGTGGTCCGCCTAGGCTCGATGGTGCGGCGTCGCGTGCCGGTCACCGGCCGGGTGAGGCATGGAGGCGCCGTGGAGATGCCCATGGAGGCATTCACCGTGGCAGTGCAGTTCAACCACACCATCGTCCTCTCCCGGAACCGCGAGGAGTCCGCGGCGTTCCTGGCCGGAATCCTGGGTCTGGAGGTCGGAGAGCCGTACGCGGTGTTCCTTCCCGTCCGGACGGCCAACGACGTCGTCCTGGACTTCGCCACCGTCGACACCGAGATAGCCCCGCAGCACTACGCGTTCCTCGTGAGCGAGGAGGAGTTCGACGCGATCCTCGAGCGGCTCGTGGACGGCGGGGTCCCCGTCTTCGCCGACCCGCACCGGGAGCACCGCGGCCGGATCAACCGCGGCGACGGGGGCCGCGGCGTGTACTTCGCCGATCCGTCCGGTCACGGCATGGAGGCCTTCACCCGCCCGTACGGCAGTGACCCGGACTCGCCGCTCAACGACGTCACCGAGGAGGTCCCGGGCGCCCGCTGACCGGTCCGGGCCGGGCCGGCCGCACACCGGCGGGCGCGGCCCCCGGGCGGTCCGGCGGCGCCCGGCCCGCCCGGCCGACGGGCTCGGGCGGTTTACTCCCGCGGCTGAGGGCTACGCGGCCCGCAGGGGAGCGGAGCCCCGCACCCGAAGCCGCACCCGGGAGGCCCCATGACACGGCGGACGACACGGCGGATACGGGACGTGATGTCACCCGCGGCGGTGGCCGTCGAGCCCATGACCACGGTGGCCCGCGCCGCGCGGCTGATGCGCGAGGAGAACGTCGGGGACGTCCTGGTCACCTATGACTGCGATCTCTTCGGTCTGCTCACCGACCGCGACATCGTGCTGCGGAGCGTCGCGGACGGCCGCGACCCGGACACCACCACCGTCGGCTCGGTCTGCACGCCCCCGCCCGTGGTGACCCTGGCGCCGGAGGACACCACCGACCGGGCGGTGGAGCTGATGCGCCGGCACGCCGTCCGGCGGCTCCCGGTCGTCGAGCACGGGGGCGTCCCGGTCGGCGTGGTCACCCTCGGGGACCTCGCGGTCACCGAGGACCCGCACTCGGCGCTCGCGGACATCACCACCGCCGCGCCCGACCACTGACCGGAGGCACGGCATGGACGACGCCCGCCACGCCCGCGGTCCCGACGACGGCCGCCCCGGCCCCGGAGGCCCCGGCCCCCGCGCCCCCGGCTCCCGCGCGCGGTCCGGCGCCGTCGGCCGCCGCTCCCCGCGCACCGGCACCGAGCCGGTCACCGCGCAGAGCCCGCTGCGGCTGCGGCTGTTGCTGTCGGCCGTCTTCCTGCCGGTCTTCCTCGCGGGCGCCGTCTTCCTCGGCGTGTGGGCCGCCGACACCGGCCCCGGCGGCAGCCCCGGGCGCGGCCCGCTCATCGCCCTGGCGGCGGTGTGCGCGGGGCTCGTGGTGATCGCCGTGGTGGACGTGGCCGTGGTGACCCGGCGGCTGCGCCGCGAGCGGGACGCCGACGCCTCCGCGCCGCGCTGAGCGGGCCCGCCGCGGGCGCAGTACCGGAGCCGCCCTCCGGCGGCCGGACGTGCCCCGCCGTGGGCCGGCTCCCGGACACCCTCGGGCGCGGGGCCGTGGCCCGGACGCGGAGGCGCGGCCCGGACGTGCGGGCGCGGCCCGGGGCGAACGCGCTCCCGGGCCGCGTGCGGCCGATGGCGCCCCCGCCCGGCGACCCGTCGGCCGCCCGGTGCGCGCCGCACCTGGCGGCCCCCGGCCGCGGGGCCCGGCCGGGGGAACCGGCCGTTACTTCTTGAACGCCACCGCCCCGACACCGTGGCCCTGCTCCTGCGGCAGGCCCGAGGGGTCGGCGTCGGGACGCCAGTCGGCGGACCTGACCAGACCCGGCTCCACCAGGCTCAGCCCGTCGAGGAAGCTCCCGATCTGCTCGGGCGAGCGCAGGTGATAGGTGTTCACCGACTGCGAGTTGTACGCCGAGACGGCCGTCTGGAGCGCCTCGCTGGTGGCCGTGCCGTCGCTCAGGGCGACGTAGCTGCCCGAGGGCAGGGCGTCGACCAACTCGGACACGATCCGCCCCGGGCCCTCCTCGTCGGAGACCTGGCCGATGATCCCCAGCAGGATCAGGCCGATGGGCCGGTCGAAGTCCAGCGTCCCGGCGGCCTCGGCGAGGATCTTCCGGGGGTCGCGCACATCGGCGTCGAGATAGGCGCACTTGCCCTCCGGCGTGCTGCCCAGCAGCGCGTCGGCGTGGGCGAGGACGATGGGATCGTTGTCGACATAAACGATCCTGCTCTCGGGCGCGATGCGCTGGGCGACCTCGTGGGTGTTGTCGGCGGTCGGCAGGCCGGTGCCGACGTCGAGGAACTGGCGGATACCGGCGTCGCGCGCCATGAACCGCACCGCCCGTACCAGGAAGCGTCGCTGGGCGCGGGCGACGGCCGCGAACTCGGGGAAGTTCTGGAGGATCATGTCTCCGGCCTGGCTGTCCACCAGGTAGTGGTTCTTTCCGCCGAGCAGGTAGTCCCACACACGTGCTGAATGGGGTCGATCGGTCTGTAGCCGGCTGCCCCAGTCGTCTCGGTCAGTCATGATCGCAGCATGTCACACCGTGGCCGGATCAGCACCCAACTGGCCTGCTGAAAAGTGCGGTTCGGGGTGGTACGGCGGGGTGTCGGACACCGCGGGCCGGGCGGCGGGGCGGTCCGGGTGGTTCAGGGGGCGGCCGGGCCCGTGTGGGCGGGGGAGGGGCCGCTGCGGGAGACGACGCGCGTCCCCCGGTCGTCGACGACCCGGGCCTGGAGCGAACCGCAGGCGCAGCGGGTCCAGAGGGTGCCGCCCGCGGCGGTGGGGTGCGCGGACATCGTCCGGAAGGGCTCCGCGTCGTCCGGCCATCCGCAGTGCGGGCAGGCGGCGGTGGGGCCGGGCATGGCGACTCCTCGGAAGGGTGCGGGGCGGGAGCGGTGCGGCGGCTGCGCGGGGGACGACGCCGCCGCGGTCGGGGCGCGGCCCCGGGTCCGGACCGGCTTCGCGGAGGCCGCCGTGGGGCCGGGGCGCGGGGCGGCCCGGGCCGACGGATGCCGGCGGGGCCGTGAACCACTATCGCACGGGCGGCGCGGTGCCCCGGACCGCGTCGCGGGCCGCGTCCGGACGGTGGCCGGGAACCGTCCCCGGACGGCGCCCGGCGCACCCCGGTCCCTCCCGTCGCGACCTGCCCCGGACCGTGCCCGGCACCGCCCCGGGCCTCTCCGGGGGCGCCCCCGGACCGTGCCCGGGCACGCGTACGGGGCCGGGCTCGGGCGAGCTCCGGCCCCGTACGGGGTGCGCGGTGCGGATCAGGCGGAGACCGCCTGGCCGGCGTGGCCGCGGAGCCGGGCGACGACGTCCGTGACCTGGGCGACGACCTCGGCGTCGTCCTCCGGGCGGGTCTCGGCGAAGCGGGTCACGGAACCGGGGATGGAGAGCTTGAGGTCCTCGATGACCTTGCCGCCCGCGATGCCGACGGCCTTGCGGGCCTCGTCCTGCGCCCACACGCCGCCGTACTGGCCGAAGGCGGTGCCGACCACGGCGACGGGCTTGCCGCCGAAGGCGCCGGCGCCGAACGGGCGGGACAGCCAGTCGATGGCGTTCTTCAGCACGGCCGGGATGGTGCCGTTGTACTCGGGCGAGAAGAGCAGGAAGGCGTCGACGCCCGCGGCGACCTCGCGCAGCTTGGCGGCGGCGGCCGGAACGCTGCCCTCGACGTCGATGTCCTCGTTGTAGAAGGGGATCTCCGCCAGGCCCTCGAAGAGCTGCACCTCGGCACCCTCGGGCGCGTGCTTGACGGCCGCCTCGGCGAGCTGACGGTTGTGCGAACCGGCGCGAAGGCTGCCGACGAGCGCAAGGATGCGAACAGACATTGACTACTCCCACTAAGGAAAAAGACTGGGGCGGATCCCCGCCGGAGATGATCCGGACCGAGGTCCGTTTCAATTTCTAGCATCCTAAGCGGACCAGGGTCCAGTTTTGTTCCCATGCTTTACGCTGAGTTCATGTCCGCCGCTCTGCCGCCCTTCGCCCAGCCCCAGGAGACCGACGGTGCCCCCGAACTGCTGCACCTGAGCACGGTCCCCGGGCCGCACACGGACGCCGGGGCGGAGGAGCCCTGCCTGCGCGCCGACGCCGCGCGCAACCGCGCCCGGCTGCTGGAGGCCGCCGCCCGGCTGGTCGCCGAGCACGGCGCCGCCGCCCTCACCATGGAGGCGGTGGCCGCGGCGGCCTCGGTCGGCAAGGGGACCGTCTTCCGCCGCTTCGGCGACCGCACCGGCCTGCTCCTCGCGCTGCTCGACCACTCCGAGCGGAAGTTCCAGGCCGCCCTGCTCCACGGGCCGCCGCCGCTCGGCCCCGGCGCCCCGCCCGCCGACCGGTTGCGCGCCTTCGGCGGCGCCATGCTCCGCCGCTGCACCGAGGACCTGGCGCTGCAACTGGCCGCCGAGCCCAGCGCGGACCGCCGCTACACCGTCGCCCCGCGCCGCTTCCTGCGCGGCCACGTCGCCCTGCTGCTGCGCCAGGCCGTCCCGGACGCGGACGGCGAGTTGCTCTCCCAGATGCTGATGGCCACGCTCGACGCCCCCCTGGTCCACCACCTCACCACCCAGTGCGGAATGCCCGTCGACCGACTGGAGGCCGGCTGGAACGACCTCGTCACCCGGGTCACCGGCGCCCCCGCCTCCTCCTGAGCATCTGACGGCACGTCCTCAGGGCGCCCCAACTCCGGGTGATGTGGCCCCGATTGAGGTTTCACGGACGGTCTCTGCCAAGATGCCGTACGTCATGGTGCAGATACCGAAAACGCCCGCTCCCGCCTTTCCGGCGCCCACCGTCCCCACGAGTGCCGACGTGGCCCGCCTGGCCGGTGTCTCACGTGCGACGGTCTCCTACGTCCTCAACAACACCGGCACCGTCCGCATCAGCGAGGCCACCCGCCACCGGGTGCGCGAGGCGGCCCGTGAACTGGGCTACGTCCCCCACGCCGCCGCCCGCAGCCTGCGGGCCGGACACAGCCGCATCGTGCTCATGCCCGCCCCGTCCTTCCCCGCCGGACCGCTGTTCACCGGCTTCCTCGCGGAGCTGCAACGCGCCCTCGGGCGGCTGGAGTACACCGTCGTCCAGTACGGTGCCGTCGGACTCAGCGGTGACGACGCCGTCCGCGCCTGGGCCGAACTGCGTCCCGTCGCCGTCCTCGTGCCCGGTACCGACCTCACCCCGCAGGGCGTCGACCTGCTCAAACGCTCCGGGGCCCGTGCCGTCGTCACCGTCGGCTCCGGGCCCGTCGACGGCGCCCACGCACTGCTGCTGGACCACGGGACCATCGGCCGCCGCGCCGGGCGCCACCTCTACGAGCGGGGCCGCCGCCGCATCGGCGTCGTCGTGCCCGCCGATCCCGGCTTACGCGTCTTCTCCGAACCCCGCCTCGAAGGCGTCCGCCGCGCGGTCCGCGGCACGACCGCCACCGTCACCGAACTGCCCCTCCCGTACGACGAGGAGGCCGCCGCCCGGCTCGCCGCCCGCTGGGAACTCCTCGGCCTCGACGCCGTGTTCACGTACAACGACGAGTACGCCATGCTGCTGATGCGCGCGCTCCAGGACGAGGGCGTCGACATCCCCGGCCACACCGCCCTCATCGGCGCCGACGATCTGATGCTGGGACGGCTGCTCCGCCCCCGGCTGAGCACCGTCCGGCTGGAACTGCCCTCCGGCCGGGACCTGGCCGCCCTCGTCGAGCGGGCCGTCCACGACCCGGGGGCCCCGCCCGAACGGCACACGGCGCTGGGCGCGACGGTCGTCCACCGCGACTCGAGCTGACCGTGCCACGCGGGGGCGGGGCACCGGTGGCGGTCCCGCCCTACTGGCCGCCCGGGCCCGGCTGCCCCTGCTCCCCCTGCTGGGCCTGCTGCTCCGCGACGGCCTTGCGGACCTCGTCCATGTCCAGCTTCCGCGCCTGGCCGATCACGTCCGTCAGCGCGGCCTCGGGCAGCGCGCCCGGCTGCGCGAACACGGCCACCTGGTCCCGCACGATCATCAGCGTCGGGATCGACTGGATGCCGAAGGCCGCCGCCAGCTCCGGCTGCGCCTCGGTGTCCACCTTGCCGAACACCAGGTCGGGGTTCTCCTTGGCGGCCTTCTCGTAGACCGGGGAGAACTGGCGGCAGGGCCCGCACCACGCCGCCCAGAAGTCGATCAGGACGAACTCGTTGTCCGTGACCGTCTGGTCGAAGTTCTCCTTGGTGAGTTCCACGGTGCTGCTCATGGCGTCATCCCTCTTCCTGGTGTCGGCGTCACGCCGTCGGGACAACACATGCCACCGGACGGCTATTCCGCGCGCGTACCCGTGTGGCCACCCGGCACACCGGCCACCACACTGAGCCCATGACGCAAACGGAATCCCGCACGTACGACGTCGTCGTGATCGGGGCCGGCCCCGTGGGCGAGAACGTCGCCGACCGCACCCGCGCGGCCGGCCTGTCCACCGCGATCGTGGAGAGCGAGCTGGTCGGCGGCGAGTGCTCCTACTGGGCCTGCATGCCCAGCAAGGCCCTGCTCCGCCCGGTCCTCGCCCACGCGGACGCCCGGCACACGGCCGGACTGGGCGGCGCGGCACGGCAGCCGCTCGACACCGCCGCGGTCCTCGCCCACCGCGACGACTTCACCTCGCACTGGAAGGACGACGGCCAGGTCCGGTGGGTCGAGGGCATCGGCGCCGACCTGTACCGCGGACAGGGACGGCTCGCCGGGCCGCGCGCGGTGGAGGTGACCGCCCCCGACGGCACCCGGCACGTCCTGGCCGCCCGGCACGCCGTCGCCGTCTGCACCGGCACCCGCGCCGCCCTGCCCGGCCTGCCGGGGCTCACCGCCGTCCGCCCGTGGACCAGCAGGGAGGCCACCAGCGCCCGGAGCGCGCCCGGCCGGCTGATCGTCGTCGGCGGCGGGGTCGTCGCCGTCGAGATGGCCACCGCCTGGCAGGCCCTGGGCTCCCGGGTCACCCTCCTGGTGCGCGGCCCGGGGCTGCTCACCCGGATGGAGCCCTTCGCCGGGGAACTCGTCGCCGCCGCCCTCCGGGACGCCGGGGTCGATCTCCGCACCGGCGTCTCCGTCACCTCCGTGACCAGGGAGGACGGCACCGTCGTCGCCGTCACCGACACCGGTGACCGCGTCGCGGCCGACGAGATCCTCTTCGCCACCGGCCGCGCGCCGCGCACCGACGACCTCGGCCTGGAGAGCGTCGGCCTGGAACCGGGCTCCTGGCTCCCGGTGGACGACAGCCTCCGCGTCGACGGCCACGACTGGCTGTACGCCGTCGGGGACGTCAACCACCGGGCACTCCTCACCCACCAGGGCAAGTACCAGGCCAGGATCGCGGGCGCCGCCATCGCCGCCCGCGCCGCGGGCGGGCCCGGACCGGAGCCCGAGCCCTGGGGCCCCTACGCCGCCACCGCCGACCACGACGCCGTACCGCAGGTGGTCTTCAGCGACCCCGAGGCCGCCTCCGTGGGTCTCTCCCTGGCCGAGGCGGAGGCCGCCGGACACCGGGTCCGCGCGGTCGACGTGGACCTGGCGACGGTGGCCGGGGCGAGCCTGTACCGGGACGGCTACCGGGGGCGGGCCCGCATGGTGGTCGGCCTGGAGGACGAGACCGTCCGCGGCGTGACCTTCGTCGGCCCCGGCGTCGGCGAACTCCTCCACTCGGCGACCGTCGCCGTCGCCGGCCGGGTGCCCCTGCGCCGCCTCTGGCACGCGGTCCCGGCCTACCCGACGATCAGCGAGGTGTGGCTGCGGCTGCTGGAGGGCTACCGGGACGCCTGAGGCGGTACCCGGAGGGCGGTTCAGGGAAGGGGGAAGCCGAGCGCCTCCGCTGCCAGGGCGGGGGTCGGCTGGGTCCAGAGCCGCTCCATCGCCGGAGCGGAGGCGAGCGAGCGCGGCTCGGCGCGGTCCAGGTACAGCGTGCCGTCGAGGTGGTCCGTCTCGTGCTGGACGATCCGGGCGGGCCAGCCCGTGAACACCTCGTCCACGGCGCGCCCGGTCTCGTCCTGCCCGGTCAGCCGCACCTCGGCGGGCCGGGCCACCACCGCCTGGTAGCCCGGCACGCTCAGACAGCCCTCGTAGAACGCGGCCCGCGCGGTCCCCACCGCCTCGTACCGCGGATTGACCAGCACCCGGAACGGCTGCGGCACCCGGCCGCGCGCCGCCCGCACCTCCTGCGGGACCGGTGCCGGGTCCTCGATCACCGCGATCCTGAGCCCCACCCCGACCTGGGGCGCCGCCAGGCCCACGCCCGGCGCCGCGCGCATGGTCACCCGCAGCGCCTCGACGAACCGGGCCAGCAGGCCGGGCGCCAGCTGGCCGTCGAAGGGCGCGGCGGCGTGCCGGAGCACCGGCACGCCGGCCGCGACGATCGGCAACGGGCCGTCGGCGGCGAGCAGTTCCTCGACCCGCTCGGCGAGCGGCGCGGCGTGATCACTCGGAGATCCCATCGCGCCAGCATGCCACGCGGGCGGCGGTCAGGACCGCTCGGTGACCTCGCCCGCGAGCGCGGAGGCGATCCGCAGGTGCGTGTCCGCCTCCGACTGCCGTCCCTGCCGTTCGAGGGTGCGGCCCAGCATCAGCCGGGCGTAGTGCTCCACGGGATCACGCTCGACGATGACCCGCAGCTCCGCCTCCGCACGCCCGAGCTGCGCCGAGTGGTAGTAGGCGCGCGCCAGCAGCAGCCGGGGGCCGGTCTGCTCCGGCACCTCCTCGACCAGTCCGCCCAGCACGCGGGCGGCCGCGGCGTAGTCCCTGGCGTCGAAGAACATCCGCGCGCGCTCCCAGCGCTCCGCGGCCGTCCCCTGCTCGTAGTACGCCCCGTCGTTGTACGTCGTGTTCACCGGTGGCCTCCTTCGTCCTCTCCAACGGAACGGTGTGGTTGAAAATTCCACTACTGCCCTGGTGGGGTCGGGAGGGGCGCGGTGCCGGAGGGCGGGCGGCGGCGCCGGAACGGGGGACCGGAACCGGCGACAGCGGCCGGGGCGGACTGACGGTACGGACCGGACGGGGCTAGGTTGGGCGGTATGAGCAATCTTGATCGGGAGCCGGTCCCCTCCGTGTGCGGCGGCCGGGGCTTCGTGGTGGCGGAACCGGTGCGCGAACTCCTCAGCCCCCGCCGGGTCAAGCTCGGCGGTTCCACCGAGGTCCGGCGGCTGCTGCCCAACCTGGGCCGCCGCATGGTCGGCGCCTGGTGCTTCGTCGACCACTACGGCCCCGACGACATCGCGGACGAGCCCGGGATGCAGGTGCCGCCCCACCCCCACATGGGTCTCCAGACGGTGAGCTGGCTGCACGACGGCGAGGTGCTGCACCGCGACTCCACCGGCAGCCTCCAGGCCATCCGCCCCCGCCAGCTCGGCCTGATGACCTCCGGCCGGGCGATCAGCCACTCGGAGGAGAGCCCCCGCCCGCACGCCCGCTTCCTGCACGGCGCGCAGCTCTGGGTGGCGCTCCCGGACGCCCACCGCCACACCGACCCGCACTTCGAGTTCCACGCCGAGCTGCCCCGGGTCACCGCACCGGGCCTCACGGCCACGCTGCTCCTGGGCGACCTGGACGGCGCGACCTCCCCGGGCACCACGTACACCCCGCTGGTCGGCGCCGACCTGAGCCTGGCCGACGGCGCGGAGGCGCGGCTGCCGCTGCTGCCGGACTTCGAGTACGCCGTCCTCTCCATGTCCGGCGAGGTCCACGTCGACGGTGTGCCGGTGCTCCCCGGCTCCATGCTCTACCTCGGCTGCGGACGGGACGAACTCCCGCTGCGCGCCGCGTCGGACGCCAGCGTGATGCTGCTGGGCGGCGAGCCGTTCGAGGAGGAGCTGATCATGTTCTGGAACTGGATCGGCCGCTCCCAGGAGGAGATCGAGCAGGCCCGTCGGGACTGGACGGAGGGCACGCGCTTCGGTGAGGTCAAGGGCTACGACGGCGCGCCGATCCCGGCCCCCGCACTGCCCGCGGTGCCGCTGAAGCCGCGGGGCAGGGTGCGCTGACCCGACAGGACGACCGGCCGGCCGGTGACGGGCGGGAGACGAGCCGTTGTGCCTCGTCTCCCGCCCGTTCCGTGTCCGGGAGGGGCGGCGGCGCGTGCCGCCGGTTCGGCGGGTCGTGGAACGGCCGCCGTCCGTCCCGCCGGGTGTCCAGGCCCGGCCGCGGCCCCCTCGTGGCCGCACGGCGCGAGCATCGAGCCGTCCGCCGTCCGCCGTCCGCCGTCGCCGGGGGCCGGGCCGGGGGAGGGGTGGGACGGCGCGGGGGCACCACCACGGCCCCTCGGCGTCGGGCCCCGCATCCACGTCCCGGCGGCCCGGCTCGGGGATCACCCCACGGTCGGCACCCCGCGGCGCGCAGTGCGAGTGGGCGGACCGCACGACCCCGTGGGGGCTTGTTCTCCGCGATGCGGAGTGGCGGCCGTCCAGGACGGAACACGCGGAAGAGGGCCGGTCCACGCGCCGCTCCGGCCCGCGGGGACTCCGGCTCTCACCTCCGGCGGACGGCACGCCCGGACGGCACGCCCGGACGGGGCGCGCGAGGTGCGCGGGGCGCGCTCGTTGGACGAGGAGGACGGCGAGTGATCTGCAGGATCTGGCCCCTGGTCACGGCCGCGGTCGCGCTCGGCATCGACGCCTACGTCCTGGCCGGGGCGCTCCCGCGGATCGCGGATTCCCTGGCGGCCTCGGTGGCGATGATCGGCCTGGGCGTCACCGCCTTCACCGCCGCCCACGCGGTCGCCGGACCCCTGCTGTCGAGCCGGCTGACCCGGAGCGGCACGGTACGGGCGCTGATGATCGCGCTCGGAGTGTTCAACCTCGGCAATCTCGTCACCACGGTGGCACCGGGCACCGGCGTCTTCCTCGCCTCACGGGTGATCGCCGGGGCGGGTGCCGGTGTGCTCACCGCCGTCGCGACGGCGGCCGCCGCCGGTTCCGGATGGCGGCCCTGTACCCCGGCTCCGCCGTCGGGGCCGCACTCGGCGGCAGTCTGCTCACCGCCGGGACCGCTCCGGCCGACCTCGCCGCCTGGGCGCTCGTCCCCATGGGACTCGCCCTGCTCCTGTCCGGCTGGATCGCGGGCCGGGACCCGCCCGGCCCGGCGGGTGGCGGCGGAGGTCCTCTGCCGGGCCGCACCGTGGACGGATCACCCGCACGCGGCCCCCGCGGCTTCTCGCCGCGGGGGCCGCGTGCGGACGGCGCCGGTGGACGGCGGAGCGGGGGCGGGGCCCGCCCGTGGAGCCCGGAGATCCGGACGGCGCCCGTCACGGGCGTACTTCCCACGGCACGCCCGTCGCGTCCGGTCGCCCTGTCCGCCACCTCGCCCGGGACGCACGCTCGGTGGGCACTCACGACCCGGTCGGGTGTGGGGAGCCCGCTGTCTCGTCGCGGGGCGGTACTCAGTGGTGCGGGTACCCCGCACGTTCCAGTGCCTCGCGGGCGGCCAGGTGGCCCGCGATCCTGAACGCCGGCGCGTGGGAGCCGAGGGAGTCGACGCGTACGCGGCGCAGCACCACCCGAGCGGCGACCACGAGTCCGTGGTCGGGCAGGCGCAACTGCTCCTCGATCCCCGCGGCGGCAGCCGCGACGAGGTGGGCCAGGGGTTCGGCGGGTTCGTGGTCCACGGTCAGTTCCCGTGCCGCCTCGAAGGCGAAGCCCTCCGCCGCGGGCTCGAAATCCACCTCGATCCCCGCGAACTGCGGTGCGCAGTTCTGTCTCTGATGCAGCACCCGCACGCCATGGATCGGACGCGGCGGGAACCGGGGCGGCGCTGACGTCATGCCGGAACGCTACCCCTGCCTTCGCGGTTCCCGCCCCCGTGCTTCCCGCCGCGTCCCGGCCCGGACGTGTTCCACGCCGGACCGACCCCAACGTCCGGGTCGCGCACCGCTGTTGTGGGTACGGAAGGGCACCGGGGCGGGGGCGCCCCCGGTGCTCCGCCGACTCCGCCGTACGGCCGGTCGTTTCGAGGAGGGGCCCGGCTAGCGGAGCGTGTAGAAGTCGCTGACCGCGTCGAGGTACCGGGCCACGACCTCGAGTTCCTCGGGGGCGAACCGCCGGCTCAGTCCGTCGAACTGCTCGTCGGTGCGACCGTACAGCGTCCGGAGCGGGGCGATCGCGCTCGGCACCAGTTCGAGCACCGTACGCCGGCGGTCGGCCGGGTCGGGGGTGCGGCGGATGAATCCGGCGGCTTCGAGCCGGTCGACGAGCTTGGTCACGGTGCTCGGGGGCATCCCGGTGATGGCGCTGATCCGGCGCGGGGTGCGTGCGTCCTCGCGCAGGACCAGGAGGTGGAGCGTCTGCAGATCCGTGACGAGCAGTCCGTGATCGCGCGCCACCCGTTCGTTGCCCAGGATCGCGTGGACGATCTGCCGCTGCATCGCCGCGCGCACCCTCACCACCAGCTCCTCGGTTTCCATGTGACCTCCCCCTGTTAGAGTTATTACCGAATCGGAACCATACGCATTCGGAACTATCGTTCAGTCTATCGTCCCGGCAGCAGAGGAGGGGGCATGAGGATCCTGGTACCCGGTGCGACGGGCACCGTCGGACGCCTCGTCGTGGAGCAGGCGCTCCAGCGTGGGCACGAGGTGCGGGCCGTCGCCCGCGATCCCGCCGCGCTCGGAATGGAGCATCCGAACCTCGGCGCGGAGGCCGTCGACATCCTCGACCCCTCCGCGGTCCGCCCCGCGCTCGCGGGGATCGACGCGGTGGTGAGCACCGTGGGCATCGGCGCGTCGAGGACCCCGACGACCCTGTACTCGCAGGGCACGCGCAACCTGATCGCCGGAATGACCGCCCACGGCGTCGAACGGCTCGTGGTCATCTCCTCCGAGGTCGCCGAACACTGGGCGCACCAGGGGCCGCTCAAGCTCTGGATCGTGCTCCCGCTCCTGCAGAAGTTCCTGGGGGCCACCTACGACGACATGCGCCGGATGGACATCGTGCTGTGGGAGAGCGGCGTCCGGTGGACGGCCGTCCGCGCCCCGCGCATCCAGCCGGCCACGACCCGGCACGGCTACCGGCTGAGCACCGAGGGGCCGTTGAAGCGCGGGTGGAAGGTCACCGCCGCCGACATGGCGACAGCGCTGCTCGACATCGCCGAGCGCGACGACCTCGGCCGCCGGCACGTCTACGTCGCCAACTGACCGGGCGCCGCCGCCTCCGGTCCCGGATTCCCGCCGGCCGGAGGCCGCCGGCGGTGACGGCGCTCTTGAGGAGCCCGGCTCGGATCCGCCGGTCCGGTTCCGGCGGGCGCGCCGTACGGGCCGACGGCCGGGGCCCGCCCGGCCGCTCGGGCGGAGCGGCCGGGCGGGGGAGTGGTCATCGGTGGGGCATGCGGCGGGCAGCGCCGTCAGTTGCTCCAGACCACCGGGTTGTCGCGGTACGCGTCGCCCTCGTCGAACTCGGCGGCGGCGATCGGCGCGGTCTTGGTGGCGGAGAGCGAGCAGGTCTCGAACGAGGCGCCCTTGGTCGTGAAATCGGCGGGCGCGTTCTTGCCGGCGCACTTGTCCGGGAGGCCGCCGATCAGGATGACGCCGGTGCCGCCGCCGCCCTCCAGCGCGCCGTCCAGCTTGAGGGAGGAGTACGACAGGTCGGTGCCGCCGACGTTCTCCACCTTCATCCTGATGAAGTACGGCGTCATGCCCTTGGCCTTCTCGCCGAACCTGGCCATGTCCGCCTCGGTGCCCTTCTCGATCGCCGTGACGGTGACGGCGATGGTGCCCTTCTTCGTCGTCCCGTAGGTGAACGGAAGGACGGCCCGCTCGCCGATCCCGAGCTTCGTGCCCGGCTTGGTGACGTCACCGTCCTCGGTGGCCGGGACGTCCTCCTTGTCCTTGTCCCCGTCGGGCGCCTGAGTCCGTTCCTGCGTGGCCGACGCCTCCGGCGACGCCTCGGCCGACACGGCGGGCGTCTCCTTCTCCGGTCCCGCCTCGTCGTCGCCGCCGCAGGCCGTGAGGCCGAGTCCGGCGACGGCCAGGGCGGCCGCGAACGCGATACGTGCCTTGTGCATGTTCTCCCCCACTTGCTGGTGACACTGATACCGCCGGTGCCGCCGTCCCGGCGTCGGGACAGCGGTCGTGGCGGTGGCGGCCGGGCGCGGCGCGGTGCTTGACCGCCGTGTCCGGCGTGCCGACGTTCCAAGTGGAATGTAACCGTCACCATGCGAGAAGGCGAATGTGTCCCGTGCCCCGGCCGGGGCGGCTCCCCGGGGCCCGGGGCGGGCAAACGCGCGTCCACCTGGCGGTATCGCTCGACGAGGACGTGTCCGACCTGGATCTGTTCGACCGCGGGACCGGGCCTCGTTGCCGACCCGCGGGAGGCGGTATCCGTCGGCGGCGTCGCCGTCGTCCGAGGCGGCGCGCGCCGCGCCGGGACCGCGCGGGTGACCTCACCGGCGCGAGCACGTGCCGCGTGGCCGGGCCCGGTTCACTCCTCGTCGCGGTGCGTGAGGCGGCCGTCCGCGAGCCGCCAGTAGTGCTGGTGGGGTGTCAGCCGCCAGGTCTCGTCGGCCGCGAGCGCCCGCGTGATCCATGCGTGGAGCTGCGGAAGGGCGTGCGCCCGCAGCACGGCGCGGACGGCGGCGCGCTCAGTGGCGTCGACCGGGTGGACGTCTATGCGGAATCCCACCATGTCGGGGTGGACTCCCCCGCCGTAGTTGTGGGGCATCGGTGCGATCCACGCGGCCCCCAGGACGATGGTCCCGCTGTCGTGCCCGGTGAGGAACCCGAGGTCCGTGACGTCGCTCATGAGGGGGCCGAGGCATCGGTCGATGTCGGTGGTGGTCAGGGGCCAGGCGAGGTGCCGGGGCAGCCTTCGTTTGCGTGCGGACATGACCGGCAGAATGACAGAAGGCCGCTGTTGGCGCTCGCGGGTTCGTCGGCGGCCCGCTCCGGCGGTGCCCGTACGGAGTCCGCCCGGGGGCTCGCCGCCCTTCCGCCGGGCACGGAGCCCGGGGAGGTCCGCGCTACGCGCCGTCGTCGGCGCGAACCGCCGTGCGGCGGGGACCGGTCCGCCGGGGACTCCACCGCCGCGGCCCGGATCCAGCACCCGGCTGCCCTTCCCGTGCCGGGCGGTCGGGCTCCGTCCACGTCCGGTACCCGGGTCGGAGTCGTACGCCTCGTCAGGGCGCACCGGGAGCGCGTCGTACCCGCCGACGGACCGGCTCCTTCGGGTCGTCGAGCGTCACGCCCGCGGCGGCCGGCCCGCTCGCTCCGGACCGGGCGAACCGGCTTCCCGGCGGAGGCACCACGGGCCCGGCGTCTGGACACGGGAACTCGACGGACGTTCCCGTGAGGCCGGTTGCCGTCCCCGTCGTCGCTGCCCTCCCCGCCATGACCCCGCCCGCCCGGTCCTGGCCGGGAGCCGGGGGCGGACGTCACCCGATCACCCTCAGCAGCCGCTCGGACAGGATGCGGAAGGCCCGGGGGAGGTGCTGCGGCCCGGAGGGGAGGAACGCGGCACAGCCCGACAGAAAGGCCGCGGGATCACCTGACGCATCGGCACGCAGCGTCTCGGTGAAGCAGCGGGCGCGGGCGGCCCTCGGGCCCGTCGCTTCTCCGTCCGGCCGGGCGAGCAGCGCGGCGGCCCGGGCGAGGGCCGCGGGGTCGAGCCTCGACAGGACCGCCAGGGCCTGGTCGGTCAACTCCCACCGCACGTCGTCGTCCAGCAGGTCGGGCTCGCCGTCGTACTCGAGGTGCGGGTGGGGCCAGTGGTGCCGGTCCGCGGTGTCGATCAGGCTCAGCAACCGCGTCAGGGCGACCGCGCTCTCCCGCGTACGGCCCGCTTCGACCCGTACGCGCTCGATGTTGCAGGCGATGTGGATGCGGCGGCCCTCGACGGGATAGTCCCAGCGGTCGCGGAGTTCCCGGCACCGGTCGAGCGCGAGCAGCATCGAGGAGACCGCCGGTCCGGTCCGGCCCGAGGCGAAGTGCGCGAAGCCCTCGGCCGCGCGGAGGAACGAGTCGGCCAGCACATATGCCTCCCTGCCGGTCTCCGCCCGGGTCAGCGCCCCTCGCGCGTCCGCCAGCACGGAGCCGCCCTCCCGGACGCGGCCGGCCCGGCAGAGCGCCAGCCCCCTCTCCCGCGCGACGGCGACCGACTCCAGCAGGCGCGCCTCGCCCTCCGTCAGATCGCGTCCGACGCGTTCCGTGTAGTCCGCCGCGATGTCGGCCTCGGCATCCCGGCGCGGCGGCGCGGGGCACGCGATTCCGCGGGCCAGCGCTTCGGCGGCGTCCCGGAGGAGCGGGTGCGGCAGCACGGCGCCGACACGGGGGGCGGGCGGATTGGGCGGTGTCATGGCGGGACGGGCTCCAGGCAGTGGTCCGGTGCACCACCCGTGCACGCGCCCTGTGGTGCATTGAGGTGATATGCGATCCATCGTGAGCAGGCATGGTTTTCGTGTGCTTTTGTATATCTTGTCCGATGTCGATTCGCCTGAGGAGGATTGGTCGTGCGTTTCCTGTTCAAGGATCTGATGATCACGGTGGCGGACGTCGACGGTCCGCACTGTGGAGGCTGCTCGGTCATCTCGTGCGACCTGCCGACGGTCGGTTGCGGCGGCGTCACCTGCGGCATCACTTCGGTGATCCAGCGGGAGGAGTTCGACGAGATGAAGATCGAACTGGACCAGGCCCTTCAGGTCGTCCGTGCCACGGCCGAGGTCGAGTCGCACACCCGCCTCGCGCCCGCGACGGTCGAGGAGGCCGACGAGCTGGAACAGAAGCTCACCGCGGCCCTCGAAGCGGTGCGGAGCGCGAAGGCGGAGCTCAAGAAGAGCTGAGGCCCGTTGCCAGGCGGTCGGAGCGTTCGGTGCGTGAACGGCGGATCAGGAGTCGACGTGGGCGGACCGGCCAATGACCGGCGCCTCTATCGGGCGAACCCGCGCTACGCGTTGCGTGGCCTGGACGCTCTCGACCCTTCGCAGCGACGGGCGGTGGCCGGCCCGTCGTCCCGCTCCGCCGTCGGCGGACTGCTCGTCCCGGCCGCACCGGAGGACGGCACGATCAAGGCCGTGAGCCCGTCACTGGGGAGCCTGTTCGCACGACTCGCCGCTCCGTGCCGGCTGCCCTCACCGGAGTGGCCCGCTCTCGACGGCGAGGCACTCGGCGACCTCGTCGGCGCCGAGGTGCTCGAAGTCCGTGTCGCCGGCCGGTTCGTGACCGGCGTGGACGCCCTCGCCCGACTGGCCACCGACCGCCCGGCCCCGCCCGTCGGCCGCCTCGCCACCCTGTCCCGCGACGCGATCGCCCACGCGGAGTCGCTCCACCTCGACGCCCAGGCCGACATCGCCGCGCGGCTGTACGCGTTCCACCGGACGGCGATCCGCCCCGCCTGGCGCACCACCGCGTACGGCGACGCCTTCCGCGCGCGGATGCGGCGTGCCGCGCCGCACCGACCGGGGCCGCGCTGGAGCGAGAGCGTGAACCACCCGTGGCGCACCCTCCGCCGCCGCGACCTCCCGGCACGCGCCGGACGGACGACCCCGAAGCTCTACGTCAGTCCCACCCCCGGCCACCTCGCGGACACCGTGGCCGCGGCGGTCCCGCTGATCGCGGAGGCCGACGGGGTCATCGGCTGGAAGGTGGCCGACAGTGTCGGCGCGACGGCCCGGCCCGACAAGTTCGTGGTCTACCTCGAATCCGAGCGGACCCTGCGGGACCTGGCCGCGGCGCTCGCGCCGGTTCTGGCCGGAACCGAGGTGCACGGCGTTCCCTTCACCTGTGACACCGGCCTCGACGGGCTGCTCTCCTGGGGGCTCGACCCGGCACCGGCGCCGGACGGCCACCACGCACTCGTCGACAGCTGGCGGACCTGGATCACCGCGCGACTGGCCGGCGGGCTGACCCAGGCCCGGCGCGGCGGGCTGACCGGCCACCGGGCGCACTCCGCCGCGCTGCACCGCGTCCGGGCGGCGGGGGTCGACCCCGCCACATGGCGACCGACGGCGGAGCCCGTCCGCGCGGGGGAACGGAGCGCCCTGTGAAGGCGACGACCGACAGACTGGTCCTCCCGCCCGATGTCACCCTGGCCCCCGCCGGAGACTTCGACCCCGCCGGCCTGGCCGGTCTGGAGGTCGACGAGGGGGACTGGCTCGTCACCCGGCCGGGATCGCGTGCGCGGTCCATGGTCGTCTCCCCGGACCTGGCGGAGCTGTTCCTGGGCTTTCGTACCCCCCGCACGATCCCCGACGCCATCGGCCGGTACGCCGGCGAGCACGCGCTCGACCCGCAAGGCGTCCTCGACGCCTCCTGGCCGGTCCTGACCCGTTTCCTCCACGCCAGGTGGCTGGTCCCCGAGGACTCCCGTCTGAGCCGGGAGCTCGCACCCTGGTACGCCCCGGGTGCCTCACTCCCGGGCCACACGGTCGAGGCGTGCGTCCACATCACCGACGACACCCAGGTCTACCGCGTGCGCACGGCCACGGGAGCCCTCCGCGCGATCAAGGCGGTCGACGCGACGAGCGGCCGCTGCGTCGCCGCGCTGGAGCGGGAAGGGCGCGTCCTTCGACGCCTGGACGGTTCCCCGGGTCCCCGCTTCCTGGGGCTCGGCGACGACGGGCGACACCGGTTCCTGGTCATGGAATGGTGCGAGGGCACGGACATCACCCGGGCGGTCGCTCCCGTCGGCGGGGACACGGGCTCACGCCGGACGACGCGCGACCTGCTCCTCGCGTTGCTGTCCGCGTACGCGACGCTGCACGATCGCCGGGTGCTCCACGGCGACGTCCACCCCGGGAACGTCCTGGTCGACGCCCGAGGAACGGTCAGAGTCCTGGACTTCGGGCTCGCTCGGCTGCTCGACGAGCCCGGCACCCGGGTCCCCCGCGGAGGGGCGCCGGAGTACTTCGACCCGGACCACGCCCGAGCCGCCCGCGCGGGCGGACCACCGCCCGCCGCGACCGCCGCCGCGGAACAGTACGCGCTGGGAGCGCTCTGCTACCGGGTGGCGACCGGTCGGGACTACGTGAGCTTCCCGCCCGAGGCGGACCGGTTCCACGAGCGGATCGTGCGGACACCGCCCCGGTCGTTCGCCGAGGCGGGCGCCGTCCCGTGGCCGGAGCTGGAGGACGTGCTCCGCCGCGCGCTGTCCAAGTCCGCCGGCGCCAGGTTCCCTTCGGTGGCCGCGATGGCGACGGCGGTCTCCCGGGTGGTGCTCGACGGGCGGCCCGCCGGGCGCCCCCCGGTGCCGGTCGTCAACCGCGCGGACCGGCTGATCGGGAGCGTGGGCGAGCGGATCGACCCGGACCGCCGTCTCTTCGCCGAGGGGCCCGCGACCGGTCCGCGGGCGACCTTCACGAACGGTGCCGCGGGGATCGCCTACTACCTTCTGCGCCTGGCCCTGCTCGGAGGAGACCCCGCGCCGCTCGCCGCGGCCGACCGGTGGGCGGAGCGCGCCGCCCGGTCGGCCCGGGAACCGCGGGGGCTGTACGACGAGGGCGCGGGCGTCGGCCGGGACGTCGTCGGCTCGGTGTCCCCCTACCACACCGGGTCGGGAGTCGAACTGGTGCGAGGTCTGGTCGCCCACGCCCGGGGCGACACCCGGACGCTCGTCGGTGCCGCCCGGGCCTACCTGGGATTCATGGACGAGCCCGACCACGGCACGGATCCGACCTTCGGAACGCCCGGCGTGCTCGCCGGCTGCCGGCACCTCGTGCGGTGCCTGCGGGAGACCGAGCACCCGGACGACGCGACGGCGTCCGTACTCGCGCAACTGACCGGCCGCGGCGACGTGTTCGCCGACCACGTGCTCCGGAGCGCCCTGCGGCACGGGCACGGGGACCGTCATCCGGGTCCCCGCTACACGGGTGCCGCGCACGGCTCGGCCGGCCTGCTCCACACGCTCATGGCGTGGTGGGAGGTCACCGACCGCGACGCGGACGGCGACATCGTGGGGCCCCTCGCCGAACTGGCGGACCTCGGCGTACGGCGCGGGAGGGGGCTGCGGTGGCCCGTGCGCACCCACCAGGCGACGCCGTCGTACATGAACAGCTGGTGCCACGGGTCTCCCGGCCATGTGTATCTCTGGAACGCGGCACACCGTCTCCTGGGCGGTACGGCCCATCACGACCTCGCCGCCGCCGCCGGGTTCGCCACCGTCGACGACGGGGGAGCCAACACCTCGCTGTGCTGCGGCCGGGCCGGACACGTCTTCGCGCTGCTCCACATGTACCGCTCCACGGGGGAGCGGCACTGGCTCGGGCTCGCTGCGGAACGACTGCACGGCGCCCTCATCGACCGGGAGTCGTCCCCGTCGGGGGCCGGGTCGAGCCACAGCCTCTTCCGGGGCGACGTCGGGCTCGCCCTGGCGGCGGTGGAGATCGAGTGCCCCGACGAGGCGAGATTCCCGCTCTTCGAGTAGCGCGGTCGTCCCGGGTCCGGACGGTGGTGGCCCTGCCGCGGCGAGGGCGCGGGCGATCGAGGGGGAGCGGTTCCCCGGGCGAAGCGCCGGGTTCCCCGGGTCCGGCGTGCTCCGGAGCCGGCCCTGACGACGGGAGAGCGCGCTCCTGAACCTCGTGACCGGAACCACCGCAAGCATCGGGGGCGCGTTGGCGAGGGAGTTGCGCGCGGGCGGTGCGGGGCCGTCGGGGGCCGAGCCCTGACGGCCCGCCGGGGCGGCCCGGTTCAGGGTGCCGGGCTGAAGTCGCCGTTCTCGTCCATCACGAAGCTGCCCTGGCTCTTGCCGTCGACCTTGGTGTGCTTGAGCCAGTACTTCGACAGGTTGTGCAGGTTCTTGTGCTGGGTCTCCCAGGGCATCGAGTGGCCGGCGCACTTCACCGTGACGAGGAGCTTGTGCGGCCCCTTGATGGCGTCGTAGAGCGCGGGGACGTGGAAGTCGAGTGCCGGGTTGGTGCTGGGCGGTGTGGTGTTGGCCGTCTGGTCGTGCTCGCCGTGCACGATCAGCGCGGGCACGCTGCCGCCGAGGACGCCGTCCTGCCCCGCGGTGGTGGTGTTCCAGCCCCATGTAACGAAGTTCCGGAAGCGGCTGACGCCCGCCGGCTGTCCGGAGGGCAGGATCTTCCCCCAGCCGCGGCCGATCGGGTCGTTCTCCATGAGCGCGTTCCAGGCGACGTCGACCATGCCGGGCTCGTGCTGGTTCGGGCACTTCATGGCCAGGGCCTGTTCGATGCTCGCGTGGGTGAGCACATGGGTGGGGAAGCCGGGCACCGGCAGGGTCGGCGGGTTCGAGGGCCCCTTCGGAGGGAAGATCGGGCCGAGGAGGAACAGGCTCTCCACCTTCCCCGGGTTCCTGATCGCGTACGGCCCCATGGCGAACGCCGCCGCCGACCAGCCGATGAAGGCGACCTTCGCGACGCCGCGCTTGTCGCGGATGTACTCGACGACGGTGCCGAGTTCGTCCTGGTCGCTCTGGGAGTTGGTCAGGACGAACGGGTAGCTGGGCGGGCGCGGCCCCTCCAGCGGGGGAGTGACGGCGGCCTGCTGGCCGGGATTGACATTGCAGGGGTCGTCCATCCGGGGCCGCGGCGACCGGCCGGAGCCCTGCAGGTCCATCATGAAGACGTCGTACCCGGCCTGGGCGAGGGCCTTGCCCCACGCGTACGAGGTGTGCTGGAGGTCGTAGCCCGCCAGCGCCGGCACGCTCCTGCCGTGCAGCATGAGGACGACCTTGCGGTCCGCGGGCGGACCCGAGGGCGAGCCGTCGTGTTCCCTGACGAACAGCTCCACCTTCTGGCCCGCGTTCGCGGGGACGGTCGATGTGTGAGGGACCGCGTGGTCGGTCGTGGTGATGGCCATGAATGGGTCTCCTTCGGTCGGCCCGCTCGCCGGTCGTCCCCTTCGGACCAGGGTCGGTCAGGTGTGCGGCCCCCGCCACAGCACGCCCGCCGCGCGTGTGTCACCCCGTCGCCCCACGACCCCACCGGGCTGCGGCACGATCCGCGGCGGGGGCGCCCGTGGCCGCCCGGGCTGCGCGTGACGGCTCACGGCGCGCCGTCGCCGCTCGCCCTCGTCCGCCCGGGCGCCGAGGACCGGTCACGGCGTCCCGTCCGGTCGGAACGGCCGGAGCGCACCACGTCGACGCACGGGTGTGACACCCGCTGTCCGAGGCCACCGTCGGGCCTCGGCCGCGTGAGCGGGATCGCGCTCCGGGGAGTCGCTCGTGCGGCGGGCGCGCCCGCCGGTCCGCGGCGCGCGCCCGTCACGAGCCGGCCCGCCCCGGTTCGGAAGCGGGCCCCGCCCGGGAGGATGTCGCGGCCCCGCGCGTTTCCGGAGGGACCGTCGGCGTGGGAGCAGGGCGGTACGGAGGGCCCGCCCGACACGGTTGGCGGGCCGATCGGCGTCCGGCGGGCAGTGGCCACGTCCGCCGGTGGCGTTGCCGCCGCCGGCATCGGTCAGCCTTCCGGAGTCCCGGGCGGTGCCGCCGCCGTCACCGCCGCCGGTCGGGCCCGCCTCGGGCGGTGGCGGGTGAGAGCACGGCCGCGAGCAGCATCAGCAGCATGACGGGCAGCATCGCGGCGCGCAGCCCCCGGTGTTCGCCGAGCAGGCCCAGCAGCGGCGGCCCGGCCAGCAGCGCGATGTAGCCGATCCGGGAGGCGAGGGCGATCCGGGCGGTGGTGTCCGGGCCGGACTCACCGGCCGCGGAGAGCGCCAGCGGGAACCCGAGCGAGGTGCCGAGCCCCCACAGCAGCACGGCGCAGGCCGCGGCGGCCGGGACGTCCACGAAGGACACCAGGGCGATCCCGGCCGCGGTCAGCAGCGCACCCGTGCCCAGCACCGCGGGACGTCCGAAGCGGGTGACCACGGGGCCGCCGGCGAACCGGCCCACCGCCATGGTCGCGGCGAACCCCGCGTAGACCGCCGATCCGAGACCCGTCGGCATGCCGTGGCCGTCGACCATCAGCAGCGGCAGCCAGTCGGTGGCGGCGCCCTCGGCGAGCGTCACGCCGAACACCACGCCGCCGATCATCAGCAGCCGGGGGTCCAGGAGCAGCCGGTGCCCCCGGGAACCGCCGGCCCCCGGCCCCGCTCCCCGGGGCGGCGCTCCGGGGCCCGGCTGCGGGCGGCCGAGACCGGGGCGGAGGCCCGGCACCGCGCAGGCGAACAGGGCGGTCGCCAGCAGCAGTGTCGCGGCCAGATGCCAGGACACCGGCATGCCGACGACCGCTCCGGCCACGCCGAGGCAGGCGCCGATCACGGTGCCGAGGCTGTAGCAACCGTGCAGGGCCGGGAGCACCGGTCGGCCGAACTCCCCTTCCACCAACGCCCCGTCGACGTTGCTGGCGACCTCGGACAGGCCGATGCCCGCACCGATGAACGCCAGCCCGGTGGCCACCGCCGGGGCCGAGGCGGTGGCCGCGCCCAGCGCGGCGGCCCCGACACCGGCCAGTACCAGGCCCATGCCGGCCAGGATCACCGGACGGGTGGCGAACCGCGCCACCAGCGCGCCCGCCACCAGGATGCCGAGCATCGAGCCGATCGACATGCCGAACAGGACCAGGCCCATCTCCGCGGTGGACGCCCCCAGCCGGTCCCGTACGTCGGGGGTGCGGGTCACCCAGGTGGCGAGCGACAGCCCGGGTATCGCGAAGCAGAGTTGCAGGGACCGGCGGTGACGGCGGACCACCGGGGCCGGATGGAGCGGCTCCATGAGCGGGGGATCTCCAGGAAGGAACGGTCGGCGTACCCGCGCACCCTAGCCGTGACGTTTCTCCTCGCCGCGGCCGGGAGGCACCGCCCGCCGGGAACGCTCCGCCGCGACCCCGGCGCGGCGGACTCGAAACCGGCGCCACGGCCGCCCCCGCGTCGGCGGTGCTCGCGGAGCCGCCGTGGACGGGCCGGAGGGCGCCGCCGGGGAACCGCCTCCCGGCGGCGGCCCGTGAGCGTGCGACGGGTTCGAGGACGCGCCCTCCGCGCTGGGCCGGGTCAGCGCCCGCGGCCGGCGTGGAGTTCCAGCCGCTCGGCCTCGAAGCGCGCGCGGAAGTCGCGGTCGTGGGAGACCGCGACCACCGCCCCCGGGAACGCCGTGAGGGCCGTCCTCAGCTCCTCGGCCAGGTCGAGCGCGAGGTGGTTGGTCGGTTCGTCGAGGACGAGGAGGTCCGCGGGCCGGGTCACCAGCCGTGCGATCTGCAACCGTCGCCGCTGCCCCACGGACAGGGCGGCGACGGGGACGTGCAGGTCCTGGTCGCGGAACAGGCCCAGGGACAGGAGACGTTCGGCGTGCTCCTCCGGCGGTCCGGGCCGCCCGGCGGCGAACGCGGCGAGCAGCGGCAGCCGGGTGGTGTGCGCGGGCAGGTCCTGGGCGAGGTAGCCGGTCCGGGCGGGGCGGAGCACCGTTCCCGCGTCCGGCCGCAGGTCCCCGGCCAGGACGCGGAGCAGCGTCGACTTGCCCGCGCCGTTCGCACCGGTGACGAGCAGGCGTCCGCCCGGCCCGAGGGCCAGGCGCCCGTCCAGGCGCAGCCGTTCCCCGACCCGTACGCCGTCGAGCGCGGCGAGTGTGCCCCGAGCCGGTCCGTCGCTCGCCGACGGCGGCGCCGTCGTGAACCGGAGCGGTGCCGGCGGCTTCGCCACCGGGTCGCGCCGCAGCCGGTCCAGACGCTCCCGCACCGAGCGCACCTGCCCGCCGAGCTTGGCCTCGCTGGAGCGGCGGTGCTTGCCGAAGCCCTGCTTCGGGTCGCGGCCGGTGGTGGTCAGCCGCCTTCCCGCGGCCTCCAGCAGCTCCTCCGCGCGGGCCACCTCCTCGGCCCAGTCCGCGTACCGCTGCTCCGCGCCGCGCCGGGCGGCGGCCTTCGCGGCGCGGTAGCCGGCCCATCCGTCCCCGTACCGGCGCACGGTGCGCTCGTCCCGGTCGACCTCCAGGACCGTGGTGGCGATGCGCTCCAGGAAACCGCGGTCGTGAGTGACCGCGACGACGGTGCCCCGGTGTGCGCGCAGGTGCTCCTCCAGCCGGCGCACGGCCGCCGCGTCGAGGTGGTTCGTGGGTTCGTCCAGGAGCAGCAGTTCGGGGGCGGCGGCCAGGGTGCAGGCGAGCGCGAGCCGGGACCGCTCGCCGCCGGACAGCGAGCCGAGCGGACGCTCCCGGCTGACCCCGGCCAGCCCGAGTCCGTGCAGGGCGGCGTCCACACGGGCGTCCGCCGTGTATCCGCCGCGCTCCTCGTAGGCGTTCAACAGCCCGCCGTACGCGTCGAGTTCCTCCCGGGAGGCGCCGGCGAGGGACTCCTCCGCCGCACGGAGGCCCCGCTCCATGCCGCGCAGTTCGGCCAGCGCGAGGTCGACGGCGTCCCGCACGGTACGGTCCGCGCCGAGGTCAAGGGTCTGGGTGAGATGGCCCGTTCCGCCGGGGAACCGGACGGTGACCTCCCCGGCGTCCGGCGGCTCGGCCGCGGCGAGCAGCCGCAGCAGGGTGGACTTGCCGGAGCCGTTCTCCCCGATGACGGCGGCCTTCTCGCCCGGCCGGACGCTGAAGGAGACCTGGTCGAGGACGGTCCGGGTGCCGTACGACTTGGTGACGGACCTGACGGACAGCTGGGCGGCGGCGGGGACGACGGAGGGCAGGGCGGGATGGGCGCGGTCGCGCATGGGGCTTCCCCGGGAGTACGAAGGGTCGACGGGCGGCAGAGACGGCGGCGGGGCCGTGCCCGGACTCAGACGAAGAAGAGGAAGGCCATGACCCCACCCTAGCAAGACGAGACGTCTCGCCTCAACTCGTAGTGGAGGTGGGTCCGTGTTCCGCGGAGGGCGCCGTCGACCGCCCCGACGAGCGGCCTCCCGCCCCGGTCCGCCCTCCACGCGTCCGTGCCCGGCCCCGGAGGGCCCCCTCCCGTGCCGGAGGCGCGTTCCCGGCGCGGGGAGCCGGGGCGGTCGGTTCATCCGCGTCACCAGCAGCGGCCCGTGCGGCTCCGGCCCGTACCTCCATGAGGTGCTCATCCCGTTCATGACCCCCGGCGACATCCTCGGCCACGAGCCCATGGGCATCGTGGAGGAGGTCGGCTCCGAGGTCACGCACATCGCTCCCGGAGACCGGGTGGTGGTCCCCTTCCGGATCGCGTGCGGTCACTGCCACAGGTGCGGGACCAGCCCGCCCACCCGGTGCGAGAGCACACAGGTCACCGCCGAGGGCATGGGAGCCCAGCTCTTCGGCTGCACCCGCCTGTACGGTGCCGTTCCCGGCGGCCAGGCCGAGTACCTGCGGATGCCGCAGGCCCGGTTCGGGCCGGTCAAGGCGGACCACGGACCGGCCGACGACCGCTTCGTCCACTTCCCCGACGGCCTGCCCGTCGCCGGGCAGGCCGTCCGCTACGCCGACGTTCCCAGGGGAGGCACCCTCGCCGGCCTCGGCCCCGTCGGCGACATGGCCTGCCCGGATCGCCCTCGTCCAGGGCGCCGGACGGGTGTTCGGCGCGGACCTCGTCCCGGAACGCCTGGAACGGGTCCGTGCCCAAGGCGTGGAGACCTACGAACTGCGCCCCTTCGACGCGGAGAAGGCCCTGGTCGCCGCCTTCCAGGACGGGACCGACGGGCGCGGCCCCGACGCCCTCATCGACACGGTCGGCGCGGAGGCGCACGGGGGAGCCGCCGCCGGACCGGCGCAGCGGGCCGTGGACGTCCTGCCCCGCCCGCCCGGCGCTGCGGGGACGGGCCGGCCGGGCACCGGGCGGAGGCCGAGCCTCCCTAGGCGCGTTGTGGTCCCTGTCCGCCCGGGCCGTTGACGGGACGAGCGGCGGGGCGGTTTGCTCTGCTGCGCGCGGCGGGCGCCCGGGTCCGGGCGGGCCGCGACGGCGCGTGGCGGGGCGGACCGGAGGACCGGCCATGGCTGGTGGGGGGACGCCGAGGACGGGCGGGAAGGCGGCCGACGGGCGGTCGCCGGCCCGGCGGGCGGTCCGCGGCGGCGGGGTGCCGGCGGTGGCGCTCCTGCTGGGCGCCGGGACGGTGCTGCCGGCGGCGGCCGATCCGGGTGGGTCCGTGCGCACGGTGCCGGGAATCACCCAGCGGGTGTCCTACGGGCCGGGCGGCAGCCGGCTCGACGCCCCGGCGCTGGGCGGCGGCGTGAGCCGGGACGGGCGGTACGTGCTCTTCTCCTCGGCGGCGGACGATCTGGTGCCCGGGGACACCAACGGCATCGAGGACGGGTTCGTGCGGGACACCTGGACCGGGCGCGTCCAGCGGGTCACCGTGGGGCGATCACGGCCGGCAGCTCACCGCCGAGCGGCTCGGCGGCGCCTCGCTGAGCGCCGACGGACGCTACGTCGCCTTCGACTCGGCCGAGCCCGGCCTGGTGGACGACGACACCGACACCCGCCACGACATCTTCGTCTTCGACCGGGTCACCGGCCGTACCGTACGGGCCACCTCCGGTCCCGACGGCGGCGGGTTCGACCCGGCGATCAGCGGCGACGGCCGGTACATCGCCTTCTCCCCCACCCGCGAGCTGGACCTTCCCGGCGGGCGGCGGGGGCATCAGAACGTCTTCGTCCTGGACCGCAGGACCGGCACCACCCGGCTGGCCAGCATCACCAGCAAGGGCGCGGTCCCCGTCCACCCGTCCCGGGCGGCCACCATCAGCGACGACGGGCAGCGCGTCGCCTTCATCGCCCGGACCAGCAACCTGCCGACGGACGACCCGTGGGACGACACGGAGGAGCCCGAGGAGACCGCACGAACGCCGGAGCTGCGGACGGACGGGATCGACGCGGGCACCGACCCCTCCCTCCGGAAGCCCACCCTCTACCCGCTCCGGGTCTTCGACCAGGCCACCGGCCGGGTGCGGACCGGCAGCAGGGGGCCGGAGGGACAACTCGGCGCCGCCGGCGGCCGTATCGCCCCGGACGGGCGGCACGTCGCCTTCATCGGCTGGGAGATCGACGAGCGGCCCGGCACCCCTTCCGGGGGCCTGCTGCGCCACCGCTACGTCGCCTACGTCCACGACCTGCGGTCCGGGAGGACGACCGAGGCGGGCCTGACCGCCGACGGCGGGGACGGCAACGGCCAGGACACGACGATCATCACCAGCGGCGACGGCCGCTGGGTCTACTTCACCTCCTCGTCGGACGGCCTGGTGCCCGGTGACACCGACGGGCGGCCCGACCTCTTCCGTCACGACCTGCTCACCGGACGCACCGGGATGATCTTCGACCTCGGGGACGCGCCGGACGAGGCGGGCGCCGTCACGGGTGTCGACGGCCATGGCACCGCGCTCGTCGTCGCGGGGTCGGACGACGCGTTCGGGTACCCGGGGGACACCAACGGGCACGACGACGTGTTCGTCCGCCGGGTGCTCCCCTGGTGACCCCCGGCCCCACGGAGTGCGCCGCCCGCCCGCCGGACGGTGCCGTGGTCCACACCGGCGGTGAGGTCCGGGACGGCCGGGGCGCGTAGGCCGACGCCGTCCGATGCCCCCGACAAGCCCGTCCGGCAGACGGTTCGGCACCCTCTCATTCCTTCAGCTCGGCAAGGCGCTCCAGGTCGTCGCGGGCCGACTCCCGCTCCTGGAGGGTGAGGCGGATCGCGGTGGCCCGGGCCACCGCGGACCTCACGGTCTCCTCGTCACCGAGGCGTCCGGCGACGTCAGCCCGCAGCACGAGGAGGCGGAGCGCCTGCGCCGGCGCGGGCCGCCGGTCCTCGGCGCCGAGAATCCGGTCGATGACCCTCGCGGCGCCCTCGGGATCCTCCTTCGAGTCCGCGAGCAGGGAGGCGTGGTGGAGGGCCCGGGAAACGGGTTCGTCGGGGGCGGGGCGATGGTGCTGGTCCCGGCTCGTCGGCCGGCCGACGCGGAGGCAGTTCCCGCCCGGATCGGTCACGAGGAACTGCCGCATGCCGTAGGAGGTGTCCCTCAGTGGCCCGATCCGCGGGAGCCCACGGGTCGGGATCCTCCCGTACGCCTTCTTGAGCCGGGCCCGGAAGGCGTCGTGCAGCCCGTCGACGTCGTCGGTGCGGATGTAGCAGGTGCTGTGGGACTCCGTCGGCTCGTACCGCTTCATCGCGAAGAAGTGGAGCTGGATGCCGCCGAGCTCCACGACCGCGTACGGGTTGGGGCTCTTCTGCCGGAAGGTCTCCGTGAACCCGAGGACGGTGTAGAAGTCGAGAACGGGCTGGATGGTCCGGCACGGCAGGATCGGGATGGTCGTCTCGCTCATGCCGGGAGTCTAATCAAATTTGATTAGTCGGGGACGGGTTCGCTTCGGGGCGTCCCGTGCCGCCCGGGGTGATCCGGGCGGTGCCGGGGTGTCCTCGTCCGCCGGTGGCCGTGCCGACCTCCTCGGCCCGGTGAGGGCCCAAAGGGGTCTCCTCGCTCGCGCGGGCTTCTCGGACGTGTTCAGATCGTGGCATCTGAGATCTTTCCGGCATGTCGCCCGCCCCGTCGCTCCTGCTCGGAACGCGGGCCGACTCGAAGCCGAACCATGGAGGACGGGTTGATACGGAAACGCATGGCCCTGCTGCGCGGTGCCGCCCTGCCGGTGCTGGCCGCCGCGGTGTTCACGGGAGTGGTGGCGCCCCAGGCCGCGGCCGACGAGGGGGGCGACCACGGGACGGGGAACGGCTGCCCGAGCAGTTGTCCGCCCGGTGAGCCCGGCCCGCCCGGCCCGCCCGGGCCTGCTGGTCCTGCCGGGCCTGCCGGGCCTGCCGGGCCTGTTGGTCCTGCCGGGCCTGCCGGGCCTGCCGGGCCCGCTGGGCCCGCTGGGCCTGCTGGTCCTGCTGGGCCCGCCGGACCCACCCTGCCGACCGAGATCGTCCACACGACCCACATGCTGGTGTCCGGGCTCAACACGGGAACCGCCACCTGCCCGGAAGGGACGGCCATCACGGGTGGTGGGCTGAGGACGCCGCTCGGGGGCAACAACCTCACGGTCCAGGTGTACGAGTCCTATCCGTCCGCCGGTGACACATGGACGGTGTCCTTCAACAACTCGGCGGGCACCTCGGGTTCCTACGAGGTCTACGCCGTGTGCCAGCCCGTGAGCTGACCCGGCGGACCGGCGGCGAGGCCGTGATCCCGCGTTCCGGCCGCCACGGCGGCACCGTGGCGGCCGGAGGCGTGAGCGGGGGGCGAGGGCGCGTGCCACCCCGTCGGACGCGGGTGCCGTCAATCGGGCGTGCGGGCAAGGCTGGTGGGGCCGTTCCCGGCGGCGGCGCCGACGGGCGGCTCGGTAGCGGGACTCTTCCGTGGCGGACTCGGGCCGCACGCGTCCGGTGGCGTGGGGCAGATGAACGCGGGGGGCGCACGTGCCGGGGGCTCGGCAGCCGCCGTTCCGGAGCGAGGCCGGGCGAGGGCGGGCGCCGTTCCGGCTCCTTCCGTGCGGGTTCGGCCCCCCGGCGGTCGGTCGCGCCCCGTTTCGGGGCGTCGGGCGTCAAGGGGGGCGCCGTGGATAACCCACAGGCGGGACCTCTGTTCCGGTCACCCTTGGTGAACCACTGGGCCGTGCCGGTCCGGTCCGGATGTGTGCCCATCCGGTAAACACTTCTTTCCGGACAAAGGCAGGATCGTGCCACAAGTCCGTGTGAATGCTGAATCGTTCCGTCGCGGGAGGGTCTCCGCAGAGCAGTCCCAGACGGAAAGGGGCCGGTGAAATGGCCGACTGGAAGCAGATCAGCGGTGCGCTCGTCCGGATCTCGGCGGGGTCGCGGACCAATGTGTGGGGTGTCAACGCGGCCGGGAACATCTACCGTTACACCAACAACGACGCGAGTCCGTGGGTGCAGGTGCCCGGTGCTCTGGCGGACATCGGGGCGGCGGCGGACGGCACCGTGTGGGGTGTCAACTCGGCGGGGAACATCTACCGCTACACCGGCGACGAGGACAGCGGTCACTGGAAGCAGATCCCCGGCGGGCTCGTCCGGATCTCGGCGGGGTCGCGGACCAATGTGTGGGGTGTCAACGCGGCCGGGAACATCTACCGTTACACCAACAACGACGCGAGTCCGTG